>NZ_JBMVFV010000068.1:0-32686 GCF_049538395.1 Micromonospora sp. AB353
CGGGAGGGAGGGTTAGAAGGCGACGGCCTGGGCTCGGCGTTTGACCTCGCGGGCCAGGTCGCCGCCGAGGGCTACGGCGGGGGTGCCGGGAAGACTGGGGTCCTCCCGGTAGAGCCAGCGCAGCGCCTCCTCGTCGTCGTACCCGGCGTCGGCGAGCAGGTTGAGCACGCCGGGCAGATGCTTGAGCACGGTGCGGTTGGCCACCAGGTCGGCCGGGATCCGGCGGACGCCGTCGCGGCGCACCGCGATCAGTTCGCGGTCGCGGATCATCTGGTGCACCTTGCTGATCGACAGGTCCAGGCGCTCGGCCACGTCGGGCAGCGTCAGCCAGCCGGCCGGGTCGGCCGGTCCGGCCAGGTCGGGGCCGGTCTCGGCGGGTACGGAATCGGTCACCCGACCACCCTGCCACGTGCCCGCCGGGCGCGGCGCGCGGCACCCCGCACCGTGGCGGTCCCCCCGTGTCGCAACCCGGCGGTAGCATCCTGTTCTACCTTCACCCTTCCGACACATAGACTGCCTGCCGATGGACACACAGGTCGCCGACACGTTGCTGGGCTCGCTGATCGAGGGGCGCTACCGCATTCGCGGGCGCGTCGCCCGTGGCGGCATGGCGACCGTGTACACCGCCACCGACGAGCGCCTGGAGCGCACCGTGGCGGTCAAGATCATTCACCCGACCCAGGCGCCGCAGGCCCGGGCCCGGATGGCCGGCTTCGTCGAACGCTTCACCGACGAGGCGAAGACGATCGCCCGGCTCACCCACCCGAACGTGGTGGCGGTCTACGACCAGGGCATCCACGCCGGCCTGCCGTACCTGGTGATGGAGTACGTCCGCGGCCGCACGCTGCGCGACGTGCTCGCCGAGCGCCGCCGGCTGAACCCGGACGAGGCACTGGCGATCACCGAGCAGATGCTCGCCGCGCTCGCCGCCGCGCACCGGGCCGGCCTGGTGCACCGCGACGTCAAGCCGGAGAACGTGCTGGTCGCCGAGGTGCCCACCGGCGGCAGCCGCAACCTGGTCGACAGCGTGGTCAAGGTGGCCGACTTCGGGCTGGCCCGGGCCGTGGAGGCCAGCGCCGAGGACGAGAACGGCAACCAGCTCATGGCGACCGTGGCGTACGTGGCGCCGGAGCTGGTCACCCAGGGCCACGCGGACCCGCGCACCGACGTCTACTCGGCCGGCATCGTGCTGTTCGAGATGCTCACCGGCCGGGTGCCCTACGACGGCGACCGTCCGGTCGAGGTCGCGTGGCAGCACGTCGACCGGGACGTACCGGCGCCGTCGACGCTGGTGCCGACGCTGCCGCCGGCCCTCGACGCGCTCGTCGCCCGGGCCACCCGGCGGGATCCGGCCGGCCGCCCGGCCGACGCCGCGGCGCTGCTGAGCGAGGTGCAGGCGGTCCGCGACCAGATGGGCGACCCGCAGGCGCACACCACCGTGCTGCCGCAGCTCAGCGACGACACCGCGGTGCTGAGCCAGCCGACCCAGATGGTGGCCGCGCTCCAGCCGGTCGAGCGCCCGGCGTGGGCCCGGCTGCCCGAGAGCGGTGCCGCGCAGCGCCCGCACCGGCGCCGCGCCGTCGACCAGGACGTTCCGGGGACCGGGTTCGCCGCCCTGCGTACCCGGATCATGGGCTCGCCGCGCGGACGGCTGGCCGTCGCCGCGGTGGTCGTGGTGCTCGGCCTGGTCGCCGCCGGGGGTGGCTGGTGGTTCGGCGTGGGCCGCTACACGGTCGCGCCGCAGCTGGTGAGCCTGACCAAGGCCGACGCGGAGGCGCGGGCCGAGCGCGGCGGCTTCACGCTGCGGTACGCCGCACCGCGCTACGACGAGAACGTCCCCAAGGACACGGTGCTCGGACAGGATCCCGGCTCGGCCGCGCGGATCGTCAAGGGCGGCACGATCACGCTGACCCTGTCGCTCGGTCCGGAACGGCTGCCGGTGCCGGACGTGGTCGGCAAGGACTACGCGCTGGCCCAGGCCGAGCTGGAGGGCGTCAACCTGGTCGTGGCCAAGGGCTCCTCCCGGTACGACGACGCCCTGCCGGCGGGTGTGGTGCTGGCCACCGACCCGAAGGTGGGCACAGAGGTCAAGCCCGGGGCGAAGGTGACGGTGATCCTCAGCAAGGGTCGCGCCCCGGTGACGGTGCCCAACCTGGTCGGCAAGAGCCTCACCGAGGCGCGCACCATCCTCGCGCAGCTCGGGCTGAAGCCGGTGGAGAACGTCAAGGACTCCGACAAGCCGAAGGACGAGATCCTCGGCCAGAGCCCGGCCGACGGCACCGGTGTGGAGAAGGGCGCCCAGGTCAAGCTGGAGATCAGCAAGGGCCCGCCGCAGGTGGCCGTGCCCCGGGTGATCGACATGCCGTGCCAGCAGGCCAAGCAGACGCTGGAGAGCCAGGGCTTCCCGGTCAACGTCCAGCTCAACCCGAACGGCATCGTCCGGATCCAGAACCCGCCCGAGAACACGCCGGTGCCGCCGGGTACGACGATCACGGTGACGTGCCTGTGAGCGGATGTGACGGCCGCCGCCGGGTGGGGTCGCACACCCCCACCTCCGGCGGCCTGGCCCGGGCGGCCCTGCCGTACGCGGACGCGGCCGGGTCCGAGGTGGTGCAGGTCTACGTCTCGAACTCGCGGGGCTGGGCGCTGCCGTCCGGTGACCCGGCGCAGGACGCGTCGTTCCGCGACGGGTGCGGCGAGCGCGGCCTGCCCGTGTTCATCCACGCGTCGCTGCTGGTGAACCTCGGCTCCCCCACCCCGGCGACAGTCACCCGGTCTGCCGAGACCCTGGCGCACGCGCTGCGCCGGGGCCGGGCGATCGGCGCCGAGGGTGTGGTGTTCCACGCCGGCAGCGCCGTCGACGCCGGTCACGCCGATGCGGCCCTGCGGCAGGTCCGGGAGGCGCTGCTCCCGCTGCTCGACGAGGTCGCGGCCACCGGCGGGCCGATGCTGCTTGTCGAGCCGAGCGCCGGGGGCGGCCGGTCACTGGCCTCCCGGGTCGAGCACCTCGGCCCCTACCTGGACGCGGTCGACAGGCACCCGATGCTCGGGGTCTGCTTCGACACCTGCCACGCCTGGGCGGCCGGTCACGACCTGGCCGCCGAGGGCGGCATGACCGCCACGCTCGACACGCTGGTCGCCACGGTGGGCGCGGACCGGCTGCGGCTGGTGCACGCGAACGACTCGAAGGACCTGTGCGGCTCCACCCGGGACCGGCACGAGAACATCGGCAAGGGCACCATCGGTGAGCCGGCGTTCGCCGAGCTGATGCGCCATCCGGCGACCGCCGGTGTGCCCGTGCTGGTGGAGACCCCCACGGAGAAGCACGTCGGCCACGCCGCCGACATAGCCACCCTGAAGCGCCTCCACCCCTGACGGCGTTCCCTGTCAGCTCCCTCCAAGACCGCGGTGATCAAGGAGTTTGTGTCCCGCCACGGCGCGGATGAGGACACGAACTCCTTGATCGACGAGGCGAGAGCAGGGCGGGGGTCAGGCGCGCAGGGCGGTGTTCAGGATGGTGGCGGCGCGGTCGATCTGCGCGTCGGTGACGTCCAGGTGGGTGACCAACCGGGCGGTACGCGGGCCGAGCACCGAGATCAGCAGCCCCTCCGCCCGCGCGGCCGCCGCCAGCGCGTGCGCGTCCAGCGGGTGCTTGGTCAGGTCCAGCGGCACGATGTTGGTCCGCACCGCCGACGCCAGCACGCCGTGCGGGGCGACCGCCTCGGCCAGCCGGGCCGCCTTCACGTGGTCGTCGGCGAGCCGCGCGACGTGGTGCGCCAGCGCGTACCGGCCGGCGGCGGCCAGGATGCCGACCTGCCGCATGCCGCCGCCCATCCGCTTGCGCAGGAACCGCGCCCGGGCGATCTTCTCCGCGCTACCCACCACCAGCGAGCCGACCGGCGCGCCGAGGCCCTTGGAGAGGCACACCGAGAGGGTGTCGAACAGCACGCCGTACTCGGCCAGCGGCACCCCGTCGCTCACGTGCGCGTGCCAGATCCGGGCGCCGTCGCAGTGCAGGGCCACCCCGTGCTCGTCGGCGACCTCACGCATCCGGCGCAGCGTCGGCAGCGGGATCACCCCGCCGCCGCCCCGGTTGTGGGTCTGCTCCACGGCGATCGCCCGCGTGGGGACCGCGAAGTAGCCGTCCGGCCGGATCATCCCGGCCACCACGTCGGGGTCCAGCTCCGCGCCCACCGCGGGCCAGGTCCGCGAGGAGATCCCACCGTTCGCGGCGGCAGCACCGACCTCGTACGTGACCACGTGCGCGTCGGCGTCGCAGAGCAGCTCGTCGCCGGGCGGTACGTGCAACTGGAGCGCGAGCTGGTTGGCCATCGAGCCGCTCGGGGCGAAGAGCGCCGCCTCGTGGCCGAACAGCGCGGCCACCTCGGTCTCCAGCGCGGTGACCGTCGGGTCCTCGCCGTAGACGTCGTCGCCCACCTCGGCGGCGGCCATCGCCTCCCGCATCCCCGGCGTCGGCCGGGTCACGGTGTCCGTCCGCAGATCGATCAACTCACCCACTGAGCATCCCTTCGGCTGCCGACTGCGGGGCTCGCAAGCTCGCTCCTCGCGTCAGCCACGGAGCATCTCCGCCACCAGGAACGCCAACTCCAGCGACTGCTGGGTGTTCAGCCGGGGGTCGCAGGCGGTCTCGTACCGGTCGGGCAGGTCGAGGTCCTCGATGCCCTGGGCGCCGCCGAGGCACTCGGTGACGTCCTCGCCGGTCAGCTCGACGTGCAGGCCACCCGGGTGGGTGTCCAGGCCGCGGTGCACCTCGAAGTAGCCGAGCACCTCGTCCACGATCCGGTCGAAGTGCCGGGTCTTGTAGCCGTTCGAGGACTCGTGCGTGTTGCCGTGCATCGGGTCGCACTGCCAGACGACCTTGGCGCCGGCGGCGGTGACCTTGGCGACGATCGGGGGCAGCGCGTCCCGCACCCGGTGGTTGCCCATCCGGCTGATCAGCGTGAGCCGGCCGGGGATGTTGTCCGGGTTGAGCTTCTCGCAGAGCTCGATCGCCTCGTCCGGGGTGGTCGTCGGGCCGAGCTTGACACCGATCGGGTTGGCGATGCGGGAGATGAAGTCGATGTGCGCGCCGTCGATCTGCCGGGTCCGCTCACCGATCCAGAGGAAATGCCCGGACAGGCCGTACGCCTTGCCGTTGGAGATCCGGGTCAGCGCCCGGTCGTACTCCAGCGCCAGCGCCTCGTGCGAGCAGTGCAGCGTGACGGTGCGCAGCGCCTCGTCGTCGGTCATCCCGCAGGCCCGGATGAAGGCCAGCGCCCGGTCGATCTCGCGGGCGATCGCGTCGTAGCGCTCGCCGGCCGGGGACCGCCGGACGAAGTCCTTGTTCCAGTCGTGCACGGCGTGCAGGTCGGCCAGCCCGCCGGCCAGGTACGCGCGGAGCATGTTCATCGCGGCGGCCGAGTTCGCGTACGCCCGGATCATGCGCTGCGGGTCGGCGACCCGCGCCTCCGGCGTGGCCTCGAGGGAATTGATCATGTCGCCGCGGTAGGCGGGCAGCCCGCGGGCGTCGGTCGGCAGGGACCGGGGCTTGGTGTACTGGCCGGCGACCCGGGCGACCTTGACCACCGGCAGCGACGCGCCGTAGGTGAGCACGATGGCCATCTGGAGGAGCGTGCGGGCGTTGGCGAGCAGGTGGCTCTCGGTGTTGTCGGCGAAGGTCTCCGCGCAGTCACCGCCCTGGAGCAGGAACGCCTTGCCCTCGCAGACCAGTGCGAGCCGCTGCCGCAACTGGTCGACCTCGTAGGGCGCGACCACCGACGGCACCGTGTCCAGCACCCGGCAGACCTCGGCGACCTGGGCCGGGTCGTCCCAGGGCGGGGTCTGCGCGCGCGGCAGCTCCCGCCATCGGTCGAGGCCGAGGGCCGCGTCCTCGGCGGAGTCGGCGGTCGGGCGGCTGGTCTGCAGACCAGGGCTGCCCACGGCGGGGTGACTCAGCTGATGCCACTCATGGCGCATGAAGGAAAGCGTACGGCGACCGTCGCGATCACTCGCCGCCGAGGGGGATGGTTCCGGTCACTGGGAGGCAACCGGTGAGGGCGCCGTCGCCGGCGGTGCCGGCACCGCCGGGTCGGCGTTCGGCTCGGCCGCGCTCCCGCCGGGCACCTCGCCGGAGATGCACCAGTCCGCCCCGTTACGGGTCACGGTGAACAGCAGCGACCGGGCGGCCTTGCGCGAGCCGGCGGCAACGGTGACCGAGGCGCTGACCTCCTGGCCGTTCGGGCCGGAGCGGACCTCGGTGATCGTCGCCTCGGGCACCGTGAAGTGGTCGGCGAAGTCGCCGTTCGGGCCGGTGGCGGCGGAGTCGAAGGCGGCGTGCATGGGCGCGCAGAGCTGGCTGCGGCCGGCGGCGGCGTCGCGGGCGGTGAGCGCGTCCAGGTACGCCTGCACACGTTCGCGGCTCTTGGCCGCCGCCTCCTCGGCCGGCGCCTTCCCGCTGGGCGGGGTGTCTCCGCCGTCCTGGCCGCCCGAGCCGCAGGCGGCCAGCGCCGCGGGCAGGAGCGCGAGGACGGCGAGCCCGGCGAACCGGTCCCGGTGGCTGCGACCCATCTGTCCTCCCGTCGCGTGGACTCGTCGAGCGGCGAGTGTGCCACACCCGGCCCGCGCGGCCGGGTGACTCCCCATCCTGACCCGGATCGGCGCGCTCGGCCAGGACGGCACGCGGGCGGGGAGGGGCCGGTGCGGCCCCTCCCCGCCGGGTGGGTGGTGCGTCGGCCCTCGGCTCAGCCGAGACCGCCCTTGATGGCGCCGATCAGCTCACCGTTGCTGGTGTCACCGGAGAGCTCCCAGAAGAACGCGCCACCGAGGCCCTGGCTGTTGGCGTAGCTCATCTTCCCGCCGATGGTCGACGGGGTGTCGTAGCTCCACCAGTTGCTGCCGCACTTGGCGTACGCCGTGCCGCCGACGGTGCCGGTGGCCGGGCAGCTGTTCTTGAGCACCTTGTAGTCCTCGATGCCGGCCTCGTAGGTACCAGGTGCCGCGCCGGTGGCGCTGCCGCCGGGTGCGGCCTGGGTCACGCCGGTCCAGCCGCGTCCGTAGAACCCGACGCCGAGCAGCAGCTTGCTGGACGGTACGCCCTTGGACTTGAGCTTCTGGATCGCCGCGTCCGACCAGAAGCCCTGCTGCGGGATGCCGGCGTAGGAGTAGAGCGGCGAGTGCGGCGCGGTCGGCCCCTGCGCGTTGAAGGCGCCGAAGTAGTCGTACGTCATCGGCATCAGCCAGTTGAGGTTGTTCGCGGCGCCGGCGTAGTCGGTGGCGTCGATCTTGCCGCCGTTGCTGCCGTCGGCGGTGATCGCCGCGGTGACCAGGAAGCTGGAGCCGAACTTGCTCCGCAGCGCCGAGACCACGTTCTTGAACGCGTTCGGGCCGCTGCTGTCGCACTGGAGGCCGCAGGCGTTCGGGTACTCCCAGTCGATGTCGATGCCGTCGAAGACGTCCGCCCAGCGCGGATCCTTGACCAGCGAGTAGCAGGAGTCGGCGAACGCGGCCGGGTTCTGCGCGGCCTGGGTGAAGCCGCCGGACCAGGTCCAGCCGCCGAAGGACCAGAGCACCTTCAGGTTCGGGTACATCTTCTTCAGCTTGCGCAGCTGGTTGAAGCTGCCGCGCAGCGGCTGGTCCCAGGTGTCGGCGACGCCGTCGACGCTGTCCGCCGCGGTGTACGCCTTCTCGTAGTCGGCGTAGCTGTCCCCGATGCTGCAGCGGCCGCCGGTGGTGTTGCCGAAGGCGTACAGGATGTGGGTCAGCTTGGCGGCCGAGCCGCTGGTGTGGATGTTCTTGACGTGGTAGTTGCGGGCGTAGACGCCCCACTCGGCGAAGTAGCCGACGATCTTCTTGCCGCCGGGCGGCGGCGTGGTGGGCGGCTGCGTGGTCGGCGGGGCGGTGGTCGGCGGTGCCGTGGTGGGCGGCGCGGTGGTCGGCGGCGCGGTGGTCGGCGCGGTGGTCGTCGGCGTGCCGCCACCGGTGCAGGAGCCGCCGTTGATCGTGCAGCTCACCGGCGCCTTGTACGCGCCGGTGCCGTTGTAGCCCCAGCTGAAGCTGGCGCCGGGGGCGAGCGTCGACGCCCAGCTCTTGTTGACCGCCACGTAGCGGTCACCGCTGCGGGTGATGTCGGCGTCCCAGGAGCTGCTGATCGAGGTGCCGGAGGGCAGCGTGAACTCGATGCGCCAGCCGTTGACGGTGGAGCTGGTGCCGTTGGTGACTGTCACCCGTCCCTCGTGGCCGGTCCCCCAGTCCTGCACCTTGGCGAACGTGGCGGTGACGCTGCCGGCAGCCGACGCGGTGGTCATGGGCACCGCGGCGACCGCGAGCGCGACCACGGCGCCGGTGGCCCACAGGGCCCGGCGGAGCGATCTCTTCATACGGCGTCCCTCCAATAGTTAGGAAACTTTCCAAATTGATTGCTGAGACGCTACTCACGCCGTCACCACTTAGTCAAGATGTCGATGCATCGATTTCACGGGTGGCGCGGGACGGTGGGCGCAAAGGCCCGTAGCCTCGTCCCATGACCGTTTTCGACGTCCAGATCGACGCCCTCACCGGCGGCCCGGCCGACCTCGGCAGCTACCGCGGCCGCGCCCTGCTCGTGGTCAATGTGGCCTCCCGCTGCGGCCTCACCCCGCAGTACGCGGGCCTTCAGGAACTCGCCGACACGTACGCCGGACGCGGGCTGACCGTGCTCGGCGTGCCGTGCAACCAGTTCGCCGGCCAGGAGCCGGGCAGTGCCGCCGAGATCGAGGAGTTCTGCCAGGTCAACTACGGCGTGACGTTCCCGCTGACGGAGAAGGTCGACGTCAACGGGCCGGACCGGCACCCGCTCTACGCGGAGCTGGTGTCCACGCCGGACGCCGAGGGGCACACCGGCGACGTGCGCTGGAACTTCGAGAAGTTCCTCGTCGCGCCGGACGGCACGGTGGGCGCCCGGTTCGGTCCGCAGGTCACGCCCGAGGCCCCCGAGCTGCGCGCGGCGATCGAGAAGGTTCTGCCGGCCTGAAGAGGCACACCCGCCGCCGGGCACGGCGAAGCGGCACGCCCCCACGGGAGGCGTGCCGCTGCCGTGGACCGGGTCAGCCGGCGGCGGCCCGGAAGACCGGGTAGTAGCCGCCGGACTGCCCCGCGGCCGTCGGGTGGTACGACTTGCTCAGGCTCAGCACGTTCAGCGCGTGCAGCCACTTGGTCCCGTAGCTGCACAGCTGGTGGCCGACGAAGATGGAGCGGACGTCGGCGAAGGTGAAGCCGGCCGAGACGGCGGCCGTACGGGTGATGTCGTCGAGCAGGTTGATGCCCTCGTTGATCTTCGCCCGGGACGTCGCGCTGAGCCCGACGCAGGTGGTGCCGAGCTGGTAGAAGACCGGGTAGCCGACCACCACGACGCGGGCCGAGGGCGAGCGGCTCTTGATGCCGTTGTAGACGTTGGCGAGGCGGCCCGGCATCGAGGTGCGAGCCACGTTCATGGCGGACTGCACGGCCGCCACGCACTGGGTCTCCCCCTGGAGCACGCAGGTGCTCATGATGTTGGCGAAGCCGACGTCGTTGCCGCCGACCGTGACGCTGACCAGCGTGGTGGTCGAGGAGAGCGCGGAGAGCTGGCTGTTGATGACGTCCGCCGTGGTGGCGCCGGAGCAGGCGACCGAACGGTACGACGCGGGCTTGATGTTGGTGTTGTAGAGCGCCGGATAGGCGTTCGTGCTGCGTAGACAGTTGCCGCTCTCGGAGGTGTAGCTGTCGGCGCCGACGCCGGAGGCGTACGAGTCGCCGAGCGCGACGTAGCGGTCGGACGGGGCCGCCTGGGCGGGGGCGGCCAGAGACAGAGTGACCCCGACCGAGGCGGCCAGGGTCAGGGCGAGGGTGGCAAGACGGGATCTCCGCACGTCGCACTCCTGGGGGCGTGAAGTGGTGGTGAGAGATAGATATCAATAAGATCACAGCGCATGGAAGATCACCGATTTGCGGTTCGGCGCGCATAGCGACTTACGCCGACAAATCGTTGCCGGTCTCGCGCACCGCACCGAAGGTTTCCGCCAGCGAGGACGAATCGACGCAGATCAGACGCGGACAGGGCGGCTCGGGCCGGGCGGCGGCCGGCGAACCCGCACTCGACCCGGTGATACCACCGGATGTCGGTGTCGCCCTCCAGCCAGCACCACAGCACCGCACGGCCGTCGCGCTCACCGGGGAAGTCGAGCAGCACCGGGGCGATCCCCTTGACCGCGATCTCGTGCTGGTGGAACTCGTCCACCACCACGTGCAGCCGCGCCTCCAACGCCTTCACCTCGGCCAACCCGCCGAGCGCGCTGACGCCGTGATCAGCCAGATCGACCCGCAACTCGCTGGTCGAATCCCGAGAAATCAAGATCGTGAGGGCAGCGGAGGGCGCACGTCCCGGCCTAGGATCGAACGGCGCAATTCCTGAACTACAGCACAGGATCGCAGAGGCACGAGAGGTGGAGAGCCGGATGTACGACCACCGCTTCACTCCCATCTTCAACGACTGCATCCAGCGCTACATGTCGCGGCCAGAGATTCTCGCCGCGCTATCGCAGACGTTGACTGAGCTCTCGGTGAAGCCGTTCGGCAATCCCCGGCTGCAGACGCACGCCGTGCGTAGAGCACAGCCGGAGACGTTCACCTCGTACGTCACCAATCAGGGGCACCGACTGATCTGGCGACGGATCGGAAGCGTAATCGTGCTTCTGCTTTTCGGCGAGCATGATGCCGTCTACCGTCGCGCCGAGCGGCTGCGACTCGAGATCGACGACACACAGAACGTATTGCGGGTCATCGACCAGGATCCGGAGACCGGGCGCGGCGTGCCGTACACCAAGCGCCGGGCCGAGGAGGGGCGCCTCTTCATGGCCTGGAACGATGCCGAACTTGCCGCCTTCGGCTTCCAACCGCAAGAAATCAAGGTGCTTCGCCGCCTCAACGCCGATTCCGACCTGACGTCCCTCGACGCGCACATGCGACAGCAGGCATGGCAGACAGCGATGAACCTGGCGATGTACGGCGACCCGGACGGCGAGCCGACCACGCCGGTGATCGAGGACGAGCCGGCTCTTGTGACCGAGCCGAACGCCCCAGTGGACGAGCAACTCTCTGAGGCGCTGAGCACTCCACAGACCAGCCCCGAGTTCGTGCCGATTCCTGCAGACCGGCTCGCCGAATGGCTGGCCAAGCCGATCGAAGACTGGATGGTCTACCTCGACCCAGCCCAGCAGGATCTGGTCCACCGAACGTACAGCGGGCCGGCTCGGATCCGTGGCGGCGCAGGGACCGGAAAGACGGTCGTCGCCCTGCACCGGGCCCGGGCCCTGGCCCGGCTGGGCAGAAAGGTCCTGATGACCACCTACGTGCGGAACCTGCCCGAGGTCTACCAGCAGATCTTCGCTCGGTTCGCGCCCGCAGAGCGCGAGTTGGTGGAGTTCGCCAACGTGCACCGTTGGGCGCTGCAGTATGTGCATCGGCACGGCGCGTCGATGAGGGTCGACCCGCGCGAAGCTGACAAGGCCTGGCGTGGCGCGTTCAACCGGGTGGTCACCACAGCCAGTCCGCTCAAGAAGGCGGGGCTCAGCTCCGCGTACCTGCGGGAAGAGGTGGACTGGGTCATCCGTGGCCGGGCCCTTTCCGACCTGGACGCGTACCTCGCCTTGGATCGCACCGGGCGCGGAACCCGGCTGTCCAGCGAACTCCGTGCCGACGTATGGCAGCTGGCTACGGAGTACGCAACGGAGTTGAGCAACCGTGGGGTCGCCGACTTTACGGACGTGCTCCTCCGGGCTCATGAGGTCGCCAGGCACAGCCCGCCCGAATATGACGCGGTGATCATCGATGAGGCCCAGGATCTGACTGATGCCGCCTTGCGTCTCCTCTACGCGCTGGTGGGCGATCGGCCCAACGGCCTTCTGCTAGTGGGTGACGGACAGCAGTCTATCTACCCCGGCGGCTTCAACCTGGCATCCGTTGGCGTCCAGGTACGAGGGCGTTCCCACGTCTTGACGCACAATTATCGCAACACGCGACAGGTGTACGCGGTCGCTCAGGCGATCGTGGACGGCCATCCGTTCGACGACGGGGGCGACCGGCCTGAGCCAGGACTTCGCGCAGTCGAAGTGTCCCGCACTGGCGCTCCCCCAGTCTTCTCAGCCAACCAGACCGAGGAGGACCACGATCTGGCCCTCGCCGCAGCGATCGATTCCGTGATCGCGGACGGCACCGGGATCGGTGACCTCGCTGTCCTCGTTCCGACTCATGCGCTCGCACGTCGCTACACGGATCTGATCGATTCAATGGGGCTGCCGACCCAACGGCTGGAGGACTATGACGGCAACCCCACCACGCTCGTCAAGGTCGGCACCTACCAGCGGGCAAAGGGACTCGAATTCAAGCAGGTCTTCCTCCCTCGGCTCGACGCTGACGGGCTTTCGGAGCGCCTGTCCCGTGGCGAAGACTCCGACGCACACGCGGAAAGGGTTGACCTGATGCGGCGCCAACTGTTCGTGGCGATGACCCGGGCCCGCGACGGACTCTGGCTCGGCTGGGTCGGAGCACCCAGCTCGTTGCTACCGCCGTCGTTGACGGGTAAGTAGGCAGTGCCTGCTCGCGATGGCATCAGGATCGACAAGAATCAGCAGGTACCGAGCGGAACACCGCAACAGCCTACGACGGAAGCGCGAGAGCTCCACGGCGCACCCGCTCGGCGAAGCGTTCGGTACGCACCAGATCGCTCAGCAGCGCACCCGCCCGCTCCGCTTCCGCCTCCTTCTGCGCCGCGATCACCACGGAAAGCAACTCGCGGAAGTGATGCTCAGAGTCCAGGGGGTTCCAGACCACGTTGAGGATCTTGTCGCACGCGTCTTTCCCCGCAGACCCGTGAGGCCAGGGCCCGGTGCCGACCAGCCGAGCTTTCAACGCGGCGAGCAGATGATGGCGTGCCGCGCGGTAGCCCCAGAATGCCCGCTTGTTCCGGAACAGCCACTCAAGTCGATAGAAGGCGGCGGCGGTCGTGTAGTACACGCGGGGGTCTTGGTTGGGCTGGAAGAGCATTTTCTCGTGCTTGCTCTTCAGTCGTGCGTATCGGCCTGTGCCCGCAGGCTCCTCAAGAACCATCGCCGCGTACGCCTTCGTCAACTGGGGGCGTGTGATGATCCGGGTCCGCTCGACGCTGGCCTCGCCGCTGAACTGACGGGAACGTCGTTCGTAGTACAGCCGGCGTGGCTCGGATTGGGCGACGAAGAAGTCCTCGAGCTTCTTGTGGAACGACTCGCGGGCCGCGAGATCGTCCTCGCTGACTGCCGTTTGCCGGTTGGTGGCTGCGATGATTCCGCCGATCACGTCCTCATCGTTGGATTGAATCAACCGAACGTTGACGTACACCCCGTCTGACAGGCTCTCCCGCTGGTCGAACAAAACGTGGCAGGTTTGGCACCCGTTGACAATCTGAAAGTCGCGGATGTGGACCTCTTCGCCTGCCGTCGTCATCTCTCTCGCGACGATCGTGATCCCGTTGTTCAGTACCGCGAAGCGACCACGACGATCTGCGTCTCGAAGAGTTCGACGAATCTCGGAGTTGACCGAGTTGTAACCTTGGAAGTCGCGAACGTTCTCGTAGAACAGAATCTTACGAATCCCGCCGTGAGGGTCGGTGAGGACCTTCTCGACCAACTTCCGAGCGTCGAGCAAGCCAAGAAATGCCTGGTCGACGCCGGGGATCTTCGGTAGCGGGATTCGCCTCGACATGTTGAAGCTCGCGCCGACCGCCTCCGACGCCTTTCGGTAGAGGTCTCGCAGTTGGTCGGCACCGACCGCACGGAACTCTACGTCCTCAAATATGTTGAGCTCGCGTAGCCGCTTCGCCGCGGCGAGCCGCTTCTCGTCGAGCAAGTTGTCGCCGGGACGGCCGGTGGTGACATAGTGAACGGAAAGCTTCGGCAGATTCTTCCTGAACTTGCTCACGTCCTCGTACACCGCGTCACGGCAGGCCCGCAGATTGGCAACGTCCTCCGACCGCTTGTAGGTCATCGGTTCGCGTCGGAAGACCTGGACAAGGTTGTCGGCGAGGTCGGTGAAGACCTTGGTCTCGAATCTCTCGCTGCGCTTGGCCTGGATGATGACGAAATGGACGTCCAGTTGCCTGGCCTTCCGTACCGCTTCCCGGAGTTCGTCAGCATCACCGAAGAGGTCGCCGTTGACGACCACTGCGGCAACGTCGATGCCCAGATCGTCGCCACCGCCCATGCGGAACTGGTCAGGGTTGAAGTTGTCCTCGTGGTAGCTGCTCAACACGCAGTAGCCGGCGAACGCTTCGAACGCCTCGGCATTGTTGAGCGCAGTCAGCTCCTGATCCTCCTGGAACTTCTTGGTCCATCCCTCGAGGATGATGTCCACGGGACCTCCCGACACCTCGGTAACCGACTGCGAAGTCACCCTAGCGAAGAGCAACGCTCCATGCAGGATCCGAATGGGCGATCTCATCTGCCAGCACGCGGATCCGCGTGAGAAGCTCCACCGGATCGGCACCAAGGTGCAGCGCGTGGCAGACGATCTCTATCCCAGCGTTGCTGACGACGTGCCGGACTGGCGGATGCTCGCCCGACGGGTAGACCAGGTGTCCACGCGGCAGTCGATAGGCGACGCAGTAGGCGAGCATCTGGTAAGCATCCTCGCGGACCGCGTCGGCCTTGTACTTCGCGTCCGCCACCGCGCCGACATCGCCCGTACCGTCCCGCCACAGGATGTCCGGCCTCAGTTCCAAGCGGCGCCCCCCGTCGAGGTGGTGGCGGGCTTGAAGCACAACCTTGCCACCATGCGCCGACTCGATGGCCGCGCGGAGCGCGATGGAGAGGAAGTCCTCATACACCCGCCACATGTCGAGCAGGAAGGCATTGGCGAGGACGCCACCCCGGCCCGCCTCGATGGAGGCGCCGGCGAGCACCAGCTCAGCGAGTCGAAGCGCAATGCGCAGCCGCTCGTTGAGCCGGCTCGGATGCCATGTCGGCGCGGGCTCCCCCGGCCGCAGCCGGGTGACCCCGGCAAACCGCGCGGCCAGATGGCGGAGCATCCGCCGGGATCCGGCATCGATCCCGGGTACGCGCAGCATCTGGTCGACCGCGGTGACGAGGATGCGGTTCTCCGGGATGTCGACCGTGTAGTCGTCGTGGCGGATTTCCAGCGGCGACGTCAGACCCGCTCGCCGGCTCAGTTGTGCGGTCTCGCGGAGCCGACCGCGAAGGACCGGCGAGGTTTCGTCGACCGATCGGTAGCCCTGCAGCAACCCTTGACGGAGAGCGCGATTGGTCTGCCGCCAAAGCGCGGCAGCGAGCGCCGGCACCAGTCCAGCATGTTCGGTGAGCGGCACGCTCTCCTCACGCCAACCCTTCGGGTTGCGGGCATACCCGATGAGGAAGAGCAGTCGCGCGATCGGCACCTTCGGCTCGATGTGCAGTTCAACTCCGCCGACCCGGGCCGCACCGACCTTCCTGCCGGCGCGCACGCTCCATACCCCGGCGGCCGGGCCAGGGCGTACGTCGACGACCTCGGACGAGGCGAGCCGACGCGCGTCGTCAGCGCCGAGGCGCACCTGCACCGGAGGTCCGGCCTCGCGTACCTGGATCAGAGTCATGATTGGTGCGGCAGCGACTGGCGCAGCACGTCGAGGCCGTACTGCTGCTCGACATCTATGTCGTCGGCGTAGTGGTGCTCGACGAGCAGTGGCAGGATGTCGTGCCGCCACACCCGGTCGAGGCCGGCCGGCTTGACGTGGACCGACTCCCGCATCAAGTACGACGGGCCGATTGCATAGTCGGCGTCGGCGAGCCGACCGTTGAGCGCGTCGAGCAGTTCCGGGGCGTCCGACGTGAAGCCCTCCCGCTCCAGCCAACGACGTAGCAGCCCGGAGACCGGCGCTTTCGCCGGGTGCAACTCGACGAACGCGAATCGCCGCCGCATCGCCGCGTCGACCAGGGCGATGGACCGGTCGGCGGTGTTCATGGTGCCGATGAGGTAAAGGTTCGCCGGGAGCGTGAAGTCCTCGGCCGAGTACTGCAACCGGATGCGCTGGTCGCGGTACTCGAGCAGGAAGTACAGCTCACCGAAGATCTTCGCCAGATTACCCCGGTTGATCTCGTCGATGATCAGGATGTATGCGGTGGAGGGGTGCTCCCGGGCATCGTCGGCGAGCTGGCGCAGCGGGCCGGAGGAGAGCTTGAAGCGCAGCGTCCCGTCGTCGCCGCTCTCCGGCCGGAAGCCTTCAAAGAAGTCCTCGTAGGTGTAGGAGGGGTGAAACTGGATGAGCTTCACCGCGTGCGGCTCGGTCAGCCGGGTTGCCAACTTCTGGGCCAGGTATGTCTTGCCGGTGCCCGGCGGGCCGTACAGGATCACCTGCCGCCGCTCCGCGAGCAGGTCGCGCAGGTCGGTCAGCCAGTCAAGATCGGTAAGCAGATCGACGGCCGTCCGCGCGGCCACCTCGGCAAGCCGCGCCTCGGGGACCGGCTCGACCACGGGTTGCTCGGGCATCAGTTCGGCGTAGAGCCGCTCGAGAGCGTCGAGCGCGTCGGTGAGGTCGATCAGGTCGTCCTGGCTCTGGGTGAGGGTGGGCAGAGGACCGGTCAGGTCGGTCAGATCACGGGGCGATCCGACGTTGAGCCACCGCGTTGGCCGGCGGAGATTGGATCGCCGGTCCGGTGACTCCACAAAGTAGGCCGGTCCGTCGATCTGGCCCAGATACACCGCGCCCCGATGCATGGTCATCAGGTAGTCACCCGGGCGCATCTTGCGCAGGAACGCGTTGAAGTAGCCGAGCAACTTCTCCCGCACCGAGTAGCTCTTGTGCCGGTATTCCTCCTCGACGATCTGCTGTAGACGTTGTGGCTCGATCTCCTCGTCCAGCTCCGGCAGCTGCGACGCCGCGAGCGACACCCATCCATGCGCCAGCCACTCCGGCACGAGGTCGACGCCGTCGACGTTCGACCCACGCACCAGCCAGGCCCGCCGGGCCGCAACCTCCGGCGGAACCGCCTCAGCCTCAGCCAGCCGCTCTCGAAGGAAGTCCACGGTGATCCGCTGCTCTGGGTTGGCGTGCCGGCCCTCGAATTCGATGCCCTCCTCGATCAACTGCCCGCGGACGTCGCCGCCCCGGTACTTGAAGTGCTGGTGCATCGCCGGCGGAACCTGGCCGTCGGCTTGGAGAACTCGGTGCGAGTTCTCCACAAAGGTCTCTGCGAGCAGGTAAGCGATCTCATCAGCTGTGCCCTCGAGCAAATCGGCGATGTCTTCATACGAAGTCCACGACCCTCCGGGTACGAGTTCCAGGACACTCGCGATCGTGTTCAGCCTGGTCTCGTACTTCCTGCGGGCCTCCTTCCGGCGGCGGTAGATATCGCGGCAATGCGTACCGATGTAGGTGTACAGCTTTTCGGTCTGGTCACCAAAGACTTCAAGGGCGGTACGGCCCGGGGGCGTGATCCACCAGTAGTTGTCGCGCTTCACCATCAAACCAGCGGTCGCGGCGTCGCCGGTCTTGAACCGAATGCCGACCACCCAGGCCGGCACGCCACTCTTGTGCGGCCGCATCTCCGCCTCACTCAGGTCGATGCGTTTCGCGACCTCATCGAGCACTTCCTTGCCGTGCATCCGCCCGCCGCTGTCGCGTAGCACCTCCAGCGCGGTGCGCACCAACAACCCGTACCGGACACCCTCGGACATCAGCCTGACCTTTCGGACGTAGCGACCGGCGATCAGGACAGCCTACGGTCGGTCGACATGACGGAGCTACGGGTGCTCGGCGTGGACGCCTGCAAGGACGGCTGGGTGGCGATCGAGCTGCATGGCGGCTCCTTTGCGGGAGCACACATCGCGGCCGACCTGCCAGCGCTGCTGGCGGAGCGTGATGACCTCGAAGTGGTGGGCATCGACATGCCGTTGGGGCTTGCCGAGGCCGGGTGGCGTAAAGCCGATACAGCGGCGGCTGCCGCTCTGGGCACGGCGCGAAGCACGGTTTTTCGGGTGCCGCCGCGACCGGTCTGGCGGGAAGAGGTGTACGAGTCAGCGGTCGAGCGCTGCCGGGAGATCACCGGCCAGGGCTTCAGCCGGCAAGCATGGGCCCTGCGCGCCAAATTGCTGGAGGCCAACGCCTACCGGGACAGCGAGCGGCATCAGGTCTACGAGGTGCATCCGGAGGTGTCATTCAGGGCGATAGGCGAAGGCCGCCCGCTGGTGCCCAAGAAGACGTGGCAGGGCCAGATGCAGCGGCGCGACCTGCTCCTGAAGATCGGCATCGAGGTGCCCACGGAGCTCGGTGCCGCAGGGCGAGCCGGCCCGGATGACGTGCTGGACGCCGCTGCCGCCGCCTGGAGCGCTCACCGCATCGCAACAGGACGCGCCGTCAGCTACCCGGACCCGCCGGAGGCCTCCGCGGCCGGAGATGCCATCGCCATCTGGTGCTGAGGATCCTGGCGGGTCGGCAGCCGCCATCGACCAAAAGTCTCAACCGGTGCGTCGCCCGTTTATTTGGGACATCGCTCATCATCACCGTGCGATATACAGGGTGCCCGCCCGGGCCCGACAACCGCGGCCGTCGGGCCCTCTCGCGAAGGGTTGATTGCGATGAGCGCTGGCCTGCACCTCTCGGTACGAGTGCCGTGGCACGACGGCGGTTGGGCCGGAACCGTCTGCCAGCGGCCCTTGGACAACGCGTCGTGCGTCCTGCTCAAGAACATCGGAGAAGCCCGGGACGACGAGTACGAGACTGCCCACGCCGGCAAGCCGCTTGAGTTGGTCAACCCCAACCGCCTCCCGTGCGTCGGCGAGCGTGCCTCCTTCATGAGCCCGCACAGCTTTCAGCTCGTTAAGGAACATCCGTACCGCTTCACGCCGGCGCTCAAGGGTCGGCTTCAGGCGACGCCTGTGGTGGTGCCCGCGTACGGGGTGCATGCGACGCCGTACTTCTGGCTGCACCGCGACAACGTTCCGAAGGTGCTCCGGGCGGTCGACGTCGAGTACCGCGAGGAGCTCGAGGAATTCGTCAACGAGACACTGAAGTTCAAACCGCAATGGGTGATCCACGGCGACAACCAGCGAGCGCTGATCAGTCGCTTCTTCGCCGAGATCCAACCTGGCGGCCTGATCTTCTTCTACCTGAAGCACTCTCCGTTCACCGCAGCCGGTACGAGTGGGGGACGGAGTCTGCTGGTCGGTGCGGCCCGAATCACCGACGTCGACCTGCCGGATGTCTGGAAAACGACGGGGGAGACGCCGTTCCCCAACCACATGTGGGAGACCAACGTCCGGCATTCGCTCCGGCCTGACGGTGTCGAAGGCGTCCTACTGCCGATGGCCGAGCTGGCCGCTCTCGAACTCGATCCAGAGGACCTTGGCGACGCCCTGGCGTGGGCGCCGGAGTATGGCAGCCGCGAGTTCATGTATGTCACTGAGCACGTCTCCGACGACACCGCCATCGCGGCGCTGGAGCGGCTGTATCGAGCAGCGGAGCGCTGCCTGGAACTGGGCCTGGAGGTGCCGCGGGCCTCGATGGACTGGCTCTCGGGCCGCATCGCCGAGCTCTGGACGATGCGCGGCCCTGCTCCCGGCCTTGGCGCCGTCCTGGAGGCCCTGTCAGTGCCGCACGGTCCGGTGGTGGCCCGCGCCATCTCTCGGCTGACCCCGGAGGGCGTCGACCCCTGGGACTTCCTTGATCAAGCCATGGAAACGCCCGCGAAGCTGAGCCCGGACCTCGCGAAGAAGCTGAGCGGCACGCCGCGAAAGGTGTGGCGGGACCTGAGCGACGACGAGCTTCGGTTCCTGAAGCTGCTGTCGCGGTTCAACCTCACCATCGAACAGGCCGCCACGCTCATGGCCGGCGACACCGAGATTGCCCTGGAGCACGCAGAACTCCTCGAAGACCCTTACCACGCGTACACCTGCCTGTTGGGTGGGCTGGCCGAGGTTGCCTTCGACGTCATCGACCGCGGCTGCTTTCCCGAGGCCTCGGTGCGTGCCGCGTTTCCGATCGACGAGCCGTCGGCGATGGTCGACGCCGCGGACGAACGTCGGGTACAGGCGCTGCTGACCGCTGTCCTCGAGGAAGCGGCATCAAACGGCGACACGCTGGTGCCCCTCGACCGGATGCTCGCCGCCGTTCAGGAGCGACCCTTGGTCGAGCCTTGCCCCCTGACCGAGCAGGTACTACGGGCGCACGATCTTCACCCGTCGATGCTCGCCTACGACGAGGAGTCGCCCTACTGGCCGCCGGTGTGCGGGACGCTGCTGGCAGACGGCACACCGGCGTTCAAGCTGACACGCCTGGAGACGACGAGCCGCGTCATCCGAGGGACAGTCGACGCCCAGCTGGCCAAAGCCCGGCGCGAGGCACCGGAGGATGTACGGGCGGTGCTCGAAGAGGCGCTTCCCCTCTACAAGACGGACGACGCCGCGGACGCGGAGGCTGAGCGACGGGCCCGCGAGGAGAAGGCGGCGGCGCTCGACGAGTTGTTCCGCGCGCCGTTGACGGTCCTCAACGGCCGGGCCGGCACCGGCAAGACCACCCTGATCCGAGCTCTCGCCAATCACCCGGCGGTGCACGGCGCTGGTGTCCTGCTCCTCGCTCCCACCGGTAAGGCACGGGTGCAGCTCACCAAGAAGGTGAAGCTCCCCGCACAGACCCTCGCACAGTTCCTCGGCAGGTACGGACGCTACGACGCGGACACCGGCACGTACTGCGTCGATGGCAGCCGGCCCAAGGCGCCCCGGTTCGGCACGGTGATCGTCGACGAGTCGTCCATGCTGACGGAGGAGCAGCTCGCTGCTCTCCTCGATGCGCTGCACGCGCCCGACCGGCTCGTCCTCGTCGGTGACCCACGCCAGCTGCCACCGATTGGAGCAGGCCGACCGTTCGTCGATCTCATCAACCGGCTCGTGAGTGTGTCGGAAGTGCCGGCCTTTCCGAGGGTCGCCTCCGGCTATGCCGAACTCACCGTGCTGCGGCGCCAGTCCGGCCAGGTCCGCGATGATCTCATGCTCGCCGGATGGTTCGCCGGCGACGAGATTCCGGACGGCTTCGAGGAGGTCTGGCAGCGCCTGCGTCAGGGCACCGAGATGGAGACCCTTGCGGCCCGTCCGTGGGGGACTGCCCGCCCGGAGCAGGCCATCGACGATGCGTTGGCCGCTGAACTCGGCATCACCGGGCCGAAGGCATCGGCGCAGTTCGAGCTCTCCTACGGCGGCCGGGAGAACGGGCCCTGGGTCAATTTCCCCACCGGCGGCGATGGGGCCGGAGAGCGTTCCGAGGCATGGCAGATCCTCTCCCCCACCCGGACGAATCCGTGGGGCACGATCGAGGTGAACCGTCGCCTCAAGCGCAAGCATCGCGGCAAGGCGCTCAAGGACGCGTTGCGTCCACCGTATGAGCGCAGGGTGCCCGCACCTATCGGCGCCGAGCAGATCGTGCTCGGGGACAAGGTGCTCAACAATCTCAACCAGCGTAAGAAGGCCTGGCCTGCCGGCCCCGACACGCTGCACTACGTGGCGAACGGTGAGATCGGCGTTGTCGTCGGCCAGGTGGGTCGCCCGAAGGGGGCAGCCCCGCGTTTCACGAACGTCGAGTTCTCCTCGCAGGTCGGCCACACGTACGGCTACTCAGGAGATGCCGAGGACAACCCGGCACTCGAGCTCGCGTGGGCGATCACCGTGCACAAGGCCCAGGGCTCGGAGTTCGGCAAGGTCTTCGTACTGCTGCCCGGATCATCGCGGCGCCTGTCTCGGGAACTGCTCTACACGGCGCTCACCCGGCAGAAGGAAAAGGTCGTTCTGCTTCACGAAAGGCCCATCGCCGAACTGTTCGAGCTGACCCGATCCACGGGGTCGGAGACGGCCCGGAGGCTCACCGACCTGTTCTCGGCTCCCGCGCCGCGAGCGGTGCTGTTGCCCGATGGCACAGCGGCGGGTGTGCTCGACACCAATCTCATTCACGTCGCACCCAACGGCGTCCTCGTGCGGAGCAAGAACGAGGTGATCATCGCCGCTATCCTCGAGAACCTCGTGCCAGGCAGCTGGGAGTACGAGAAGCCACTGATATTTGACGAGGTCACCCGCTTCCCCGACTTCACCATCACCACCCCCGAGGGCCGGTCCGTCTACTGGGAGCACCTCGGCATGATCGAGAACCCGCAGTACCGGGCGGCCTGGGAGCGGAAGCTCGCCTGGTACCGGGAGCAGGGCATCGTGCCCCACCAGGAGGGCGGTGGTCCAGCCGGGACGCTCATCTGGACCGAGGATCAGCACGGGGTCGACGTACCGGCCTGGACCGAGTCGGCCCGATCGGTGCTGGGGGCAGGCACGACCGGCCCACGGATCCCGTCCAGGCGGGCGGCCAAGAAGGCGGCACCGAGCGCGGCCCGGGCCCGAGACTGATGCAACGCGTCAGGCGCCGGCAGCCGGATGACGCCGCCCGTGTCCGGGGGCGGGGTTCAAGAGGGGCGAACAGGGCCGGCCCAGCTGGATGCTCCGGGCCATGGCGTCGTAACGCTCAAGGATGAGCCGCTTCATCCGATACTCGCCGCGAGTTCGTTCCTCGCGCTGGCGGAAGACGGTAAAGGTGTCGAGGACGTGGTCGACCTCGTCTCGGGTAAGGCCGTAGAGCTGGAAGTAGGCGGCGTCCAGCTCCGCGCGGATCAGCTCACGCCGCTGGGGGTCCCAGACGAACGGCGGCCCCTCGTCACCCAGGTCGCGGGCGTACGGCGTGAGGTCGTCGGCGGTGTAGGTCAGCTCCAGCACCCGAGCGGTGATCCATGCCGCCAAATCCAACGCTCCAGGATCCCACGGCACCGGCCGCTCGTAGCTCTCCGGCGGCAACACCGGCAACTGCTTGAGTACGAAGTACGCCAGTGAGGTACCGGAAAGCTTCTGCCGCGTCACGTAGTCGGCGATCATCGCGCTGAGATTCGCGTGCAAGCAGGCGGCAGGCGCGACGGGAAACATCACCGGGAACTTGTGGCCGATACCTGACCTCGGAACCACCGCCGGGATCAGCGAGCGCTCGTCGGTGCTTCGACAAATATCTCGCCAACCGAGCAGCCAGCCGCGCGGCCACCGCTGTCCGAGCCGGTCCGCCACTTCCTGCTCGGCCACCCAGTAACGAGGCAGTGCGGTTGCAGCCGGATCACGGTGGGCGTCGTCGTCGAGCCTGGGCAACGTGCCGACGTTGAGCTGCGCTTCGGTGGCTCCCTCGTACGTGCCGAGCCGGTGGTCGAAGTGGTGCACCATCTTCGCCTCGTAGAGGGGCAGCATTCGTTCCCGTCCCTGGACGAAGATGTTGCGATCGAGCTGCCAGCCCGTTTGGAGGAGTCGATCGAAGGTGTGGAACAGGCCCGAGTCGGTGGCCATGTTGAACAGGCCCTGACGCATCCGGAGCCGCCAGGGGTTGCCGTTCGGATCGTCCTCCCGCCAGAGCACCGGCAGGCGACGGTAGATGCCCAGGGTGATCTCGGCGTCCCGGCGGGACGGAAAGACCGGGCACGTTCCGGTGTTGGGATTGAGCAGGCCGATCTCGGCCGGCGTCAACCGGTAGGCCCGAGACGCGATGTCCGAGACCTGCCGGGCCCGGAAGGCGAGGGAAATCTCGGGAGTCCGCCGCTTGGTGCCACCCAGCGTCAGCAGCGCGAAGCGAACACGGTGATCGACCCCCTCGAAGAGCTTCTCCTCGTTCTCGAAGTCGTGGAGAGAAACCAGGCTCTCTCTCGTCACCACGTCCTTGAAGAAGGCTTGGGTGGTCGCGTCGGTCGCGATACCGGTGGGCAGGATCATCCCGAGCAGGCTCGTCGGCGCGGCGATGACGCGCGTGGCTTCCGCGAACACCGCGTAGGTGTTGAGCCGCCCCGCGCCCGTGAGCGGGTACCGCCCCGAGGAACGGACCAGATGGCTCACCCCGCTCACCTCACGTTGGGCGGTGAGCAGCTCGCCGTAGAGGTCCTGCCCGTGCATCTGTCCACCCGTCCGCAGGGCTCGGATGAGCTCCCGGCGGGCGCCGGCGTGCTGCGCCCCGGCGATCTCCTGGTCACGGCCGGCGAAGAACTCCTCCTGCTTGAGTTCGATCTTCTCCCACGGTGGGTTGGTGAGGAGGCAGGAGAAGCCGCCCGTCCAGCCGGTCGCCGGGTCGGCGCCGGCGCCGTCGGGTGGTACCGGGAAGATGTGCGGGAACTCGATGTGCCAATGGAAGAAGCGGTACTGGCGGCTCATCGTCCGGACGACCTGGCGTGCCGCCTCGACCGCGCTGCCGCGCTCGCCCTTGGCCAGCCGTTCCAGCATCCCCTCGGTGATCGCGTACGGGCGGGTGCGCTCGGTCTTCGGCCCGACGAACGCGGCGCACCACGCGTCGGCGATCAGTCGCTTACGCTTGCGGTCCTCGTCCAGCGACTCGGCGCGTTTGGCCTGGACGTGCACGTCGGCCAGTGACTCGCAGGGCGCGAGGTGGGCGATCGCCCGCGCCTCCTCGGCGAGGTCGAGGTTGGCACCCCCGGCGTCCCCGAGCGGTCGCTGGCCGCGCCGCTCAGCGGCGTTCTGCTTGCGCAGAGCGTTGACCACTGCGCGGTCGTCGCCGTCGAGGGCGACGAAGGCCGTGTCGGGAACGCCACCGCGCAGCAGCGCCGGCGTTGCTCCGAGGAGAGAGTTGCCGACCCGAATGTTGGCGTCGAGATAGCCCAACGGCTTGCCGGGTTCGAACGCCTCCAGCCAGAGCGACACCTTCGCCAACTCCGCTGCCATCTCGTTCAGCTCAACTCCGTAGCAGCACCGGCTCACGACGGTACGCAGCGCGATCCGGACGGCGTCGACGCTGGGCTCCGGCTCGTCGGTCTGCTCGGCCGCCAGCCGCTTGGCGATACGCCGGGCGGCGGCGATGAGGAAGTGCCCGGACCCGACCGCCGGATCGCAGACGGTGATGTCGAGCAACGCGGCCTCCCGCTCAACACGGGTGGGCTTGTCGCAGGCCTCGTCGAGCAGCGGTTCGAGCGTGGAGTCGAGGAGGCTGTCGACCAGCGCGGCCGGGGTGTAGTAGCTGCCGCTCTTCTTGCGGTCGTTGCCGTTGAGCCTCGAGAAGTGGAACCGCCTGCGGGACGCATCCCAGTGAGGGTGCAACTCGAGGAGGGCCTCGTAGACGCTGCCCAACTCTTCGGCGCCGAGATGCCGGAAGTCGACCAATTGCCGCCCGCCGTGGCGCTTGGCAAGGACGCTCAACGCCTCGACTGCCTGAAGCAGGGCAGCGTTGGTCAGTTCCGCGCCGCAGAGCGGCTGATCAAGAACGCTGTGCTCGAAGATGCCGCCGATGCCAGGCAGGCCGACCGTCCGGGAGCCGGCCTCCGACCCGAGGATGCGAAACACGAGCTTGACGCTCTGCCAGAGGTCGCCGTGGCGCGAATGGCGCCGCACCACGGCCAGCTTGCGCAGTCGCTGCGACGACAGGTACCCCTCGTATCGCCGGCGTGCGGCCTGGTCGGCGGCCGGGTCGAGCAGCAGGTCGCGATCCTCCACGACCATCCAGAAGAGCAGCTTGTAGATCATCCGGAGCAGCGATCGTTTGAAGTCGGCCAGCGACAGTTCCGTGCCGATAACGTCCCGGAGGTGCTGGTTGGCCGGGTGGTCGAGGAAGCCCGTGCCGAGGATCTCCAGCGCGACCTCGACACCGCCGCGCAGTCGGGTGAGTGCTCGCTCGCCCTGCTTTGCGCCGTACGCCCGCCACTGCTCCAGCAGGCAGGAGGGCGGTCCGATCTGCTCGTCGCGGACCTTGAGACGGCTGGCGTGCGCCATCCGGAAGAGCAGCACGAAGTCCGCGAACAGCTCCCCCTCGAAGATCGACTGAAGGTCGAACTCGATGTACGACGAGCCGACGAGGCTGGTCGAGTCGCGCAGTAGCCGCATCCGTTGGCCGTTCGACAGCACGGCCCACAGGTGCTGGTCGCTCCGGTTCAGCAACTGCTGGACCATGGCGTGCGGCGCCGCGCCCGCGGGCCCGCCGGCCCGGCCGACCCGCCGATCGAGGTCGGCGTGCCACGGCAGCAGGTGCATCGGCACGGTGCGTCGCCACCAGTGGCTGACGGGAAAGGATCGTTCGTCGACGGGGATGCCGCCGGCCAGCGGCTCATAGTCGCCGTAGTGCAGCTCGCGCAGCAGTGGGCGGAGCCACTCGTCCCGGGTCAGTCGCGCAAGGAACGCCGAGCCGCGCGCCCGCCGCTTCGTGAAGTCCGCGTAGGTGTCGCGCAGGTAGAGGTACTTGGCGTTGGCCAGGCGCCGCACGGATTCGCCGGCGGCGAGGTCGTAGGAGACGGGATCGATGCCGGGAACGTCGGGATCGCCCTCGCCGATCCGCTGCACCACGCCACCGGGCAGCAGAGCCCCGACCACCTGCACGGCTGGATACGACAGCGCCACGTCCGCCCTCCCCAGGTCGGCAGAACCCAGAGCTGACACCGAGTGAAGCATTGATCACTTTCGGTGTTGGACCGAGACTATAGATCTCCCTCCATGCCTACAAGCCCGAGGTCGGCGACCTGCTGTCGCATTGCCGTCGCAAGCGACTACCACCAGTGGGTGCCGCACCAGAGATCGCCCGTGTCGCCGTTGACGCCAGACAACCCGGCGCGCCCCACCAACGAAGGGTTACCCCTGACCGTCCACATTGGTCCAAGCCGACTCCGGCCGGTGGTGTCGCCGGTGGGACCGATGAACCAAGATCTTCACAATGATCAACAGGTACTCGGGTAGCTGCGGTAGTTGCTGGAAGCGGGTGGAGGCAGGAGCTGGCCAGGCGGTCAATGTCGGTGGCAGCTGGACGGCTTACCACCACGAGTGCGCACCGGTCAGAACCGCACCGCCGGCGGGTACTCACCACGGCTGGCACGAGATGCCGGTGGTGGGTTTCGACATCGAGGGCACGGTGGACGAGCCGACAACCACCCGCATCCTCTCCGCCGCGCTGGCGTACGCCGACGGCACCACGTCGCAGTGGCTCATCAACCCAGGTGTGCCGATCCCGCCTGATGCGACCCGCATTCACGGGATCACCGACGAGATGGTGCGTAGCGCCGGAAGGCCGCCCCGGGAGGCGCTGGCCGAGTTGGGCACGGCGATCGCGAAGGTGATCGCCGGCGGCACGCCGCTCGTCGCGTTCTGCGCCCATTACGACGTCACCGCGTTGCACACCGAGCTGGCTCGCCACGCGCTTCCGCCGCTGGACTGGGACGGCGCCGTCATCATCGATCCTTCGATCCTGCACAAGGAGGTCGAGCCCCGCTGGTACGACGGCCGGCAGCTCGGCGACCTGTGCAGGTACTACGGAGTCGACCTCACCTCGGCTCATGACGCCGCGAGCGATGCCCGCGCCGCTCTCGGCCTGGCTCTGTCGATCGCGGCCCGTCACGAGCGGATCGCCCGGATGCGCCCCGACGCCCTCCATCAGGCGCAGGTCACCTGGTATGCCGAGCAGAAGCGGGAACTTCAGGAATACTTCGACCGGCAGGGCCGCGACGAGAAGGTCAGCTTGGAATGGCCACTGGAGACCAGGCGACGCCGATAAGCCGTGCTCGGGCGGGGGTTCCGCTATCCACGCCTGCCGTTCGCGCGGCGCCGTGCGAGATAGTGGCCCGCGAGGGCTACGCCGCCGCCGATGATGACACCTATCGCGAAGTGGGCCGGGCGGCGTCGGGCAGGGGCATGCTGCCCGCCCGCAGGACCGGAGTCGGCCTGGCGGTGGCTCGGCCCGGCGGGAGCGCTCACCGCGTCGATCGCCGGACCAGCAGCGATGGCTGCCTGGTAACTCCGCTCCATGACGGTGGTGAAGCGACGGGCCCGCCGAGACGTCTCCGCCTTCATCCGCGGGCCTCTCGCCTCCGCCCAGAAGCGCCGCCCGGCCGCGCCCTTGAAGAACTGATCGGCGAGCACTTCCAGGTGGGGCTCGCTGAGGGCATCCACCTCCCACATGAGCTGCCAGTGGGACACGATCAGGTTGGTGTAGACGTGCTTGCGGAACCAGGCCAGGTCCGTCGACCCCTCGATCGGGCCCCAGCACTCCAGCAGCCCCGGGTCGTCGATGGCCATCTTGAGCAGGTCGGTATGCAGACCCCGTAGCGCCTGCTCGCGTGCCGCCTTGGCCTCCCTCGTCTGCACGACCAGGGAGGCGGCCACTCCGATGAGCGCGAGACCGGCGAGGATGGCGGAGGCGGCCCCGTAGGCCTGACCGACGTTGCCGAGCAACGGCCAGTCGTAGCCGGGTCGCTCACCGATCCAGTACAGGCCGACCGGAGAGAGAAGCACCGCGGCGAGCATGGCCAGCACGGCGAGCAGTAGTGCAGTCGGCATCGCCGACCGGCGGGCCAGCCCGGCGACCGAACGCTCTCGGGGCACGCCGCCTCCACGCTTGCTGGTGGAGGCAGGCTACTACAGGGGGGCGACGGGTGGCCGCCGCCCGTCGACCTCGCGATGGAAGAAGGACTCGAACGGCTCGGCCCTGGCGAGCAGCGTCCGCACCTGGGACCGGCAGCCCTCGACGATCTCCGGCTGGACGAACTTGTCGGCGCCGACAGGAGCGCCGGACTCGTCGTAGCGGACGTCGTAGACGGCCTTACCGCCGGCCACCATCAGCTCCGGGACGATGCCGTGCTCACGCTCCAACTCCGACACTCCGTCGGCCGTCAGCACACGGATGCGCTCACCCGCCTCGGCCCGGAAGCGGAGGAAGTTCAGCTCCCAGATCAGGTACGGCGTGAGCGGCAGCTCCACGATCCGCAGGCGGTGCAGCCCGGAACCCCGCCCGTGGAGGTCGGCGAAGAACTGCGCCAGCTCGGGGTCGGGTCGGGCGGCGATCTTCAACGCCTCGTCCCACCTGCCGGCCGCGAACGCCTCCCAGCTCGGGCTGCCCGGCTCGCGGAACGTCTGGATCCGCTCCGTCTTGAGGATCGGCCCGTCCACGGACTCCACCGTCGCGTAGAAGTCCGCCTCGTACTCCGGCAGGCTCAGCCGCTGCCCGGACGCGGCTCGAAGCAGGTCACGCATCCGGGATGTCCGGCTTCGCCGCGAGAATCATGCTGCGGGGGATGACGACCAACCGCTCGCCATCGCCGACGCTGACGCCTTCCGGCAGTTGCCCGGCATAGGCGTCCGTCAGATCCCGACCGATGACCGCGACATCGCCGTTCGACAGCTCCCAGATGTCAGGACAGGTGGTGGTGCCGCCGCTCTCCCCCAGCTCGGCAGCCGAGCGGCCGAGCCGCCGCGCGAACGCCGCAGTCGGGTCCGCGTCCCATCGAGTAGCCATGGCCATCTCCCACAGTCACGGATCGAGCACTCAGAATAGCCACATCGTGCCGTAGCGCAGCGCGGTCGTCTCCAGATTTTCTCGCTCCGAAGACACTCCTCGGTGCCCGTGGCAGCCGATCAACGGCCGTCTGCCAGGTCGAGGGAGACCCGGTGGGCGAACCGGATCGCATCCGGCCAGGCCACTCAGGACGTCGTCCACACTGAGCCTCGGCCGTCCGCCCCTTCCGGTGGCCTCCGCCTGCTGAGCGACGATGTCTGCGATTCGTTCCGGGGCATCGTCCAGCAGCATGCAGAGAAAATCATCCGGATGCAGTGCCTCGATGGCGTACGGCGCGAGCGCACGGTCGGGGAAGTCAGAAGGTTGGCGGTGACGATCATCTCCGCGTCGGCGGCGGCGAGCACGTGGCGATCTTTGGGATCGTTGGTCATCTCGGCGATGAGGTGCTCATGCCCTGAGACCATCGCTTCGGGGAAGTGCTCCCGCATGACCTCGATCCTGCGTTCAGCCTTGACGCCGAGTACGGAAGGCGGGAGGTTCCGGCGAACCTCATCGAGGATCGCCCGGGTCCAGAGCGGGCGATACAGGTCCTGCTCGGCGCAGCGCAGCAGGGTGTCGGCGAGCACGCTGGGCACGAGGACGCAGGCGTCCAGCACGGCAACGATCATCGGCGGGCGGTCACTCGTCCGACTGATCGCCTGACGACTGGCGCCCGCGCCGGATCGCTTCGTCGTAGACGCCCATGTCGATCGCGTCTGCCGTCAACTCGTCCAGCGCTTCACGGCGTGCCCTCGATCGGCGCTCTTTGTAGGCCAGCACGTCGTGCAAGCCGACCCGGCGGCTGGAGTTGGGGCGGGTGTGAGGCAGCACGCCGTCATTCATCAGCTTGACCACCGTCGGGCGGGTCACGCCCAGAATGGCGGCGGCCTCTCCAGTCGAGAGTTCGACGTTCTCCGCCATGACCCGCACCGGCCGCCCCCGCCCGAGGATCGACACGACCTCGGCGAGGGCTTCGCCCACCACCGCCGGCACATCGACCGGCTCTCCCCCGTCGACGATCAGCTGCAGCCGCCGCCCCCGGAGCGATCGCCGGGCGAAGCGTCTCAGCTCATCCCCGTTGGGGGCCGACCCGCCTGCGGGTACCACCGTCACAAGATCCTCCGACGTCATCGATCCCGTCATCACGATACCCACCAAAGCGAAAAAAACGATAGAGACAGCGCGGGAACTGCGGGTAGCTTCGCGCCGCCCGGGTCAACCGCCGCCCTGGCGTTTCGCGGCGCACTCGGCCTGCCAGGTGCGGAGGGCCTGCTTGAGGCGGCGGTTCTCCTCCCGCACGAGATCGAGCCGCCGGTTCCGCTCTCCCACCTCGTAGGCGAGCCGGTGCAGCAGGGCGTGAACGTCCTCGGGCCGGTAGCCGCGCCGTCCGAGCGGCGTGCGGGGCAACTCGACGGCGGCGAGCCGGTCCGCGGTGAGCGGGCCGGAGAGGGCGTTGCGGCTGCGGTAGACGCCCATCAGCCCGGGAACCCGTCGGGCAGGTGGGTCCGCTCGGCCGGGACACCGGCGGCGAGCAGCCGCAGCCGCGACCCGGCGACCATCAGCGGCGGCCCACACACATAGACCTCCTGGTCAGGTCGATGGTGGTCCAGTGCGACGGTGAGCGCGTCGCCCCGCTCCCCCGGCTCGGCGAGCGGATCGTGCGATAGGGCGGGCACGACGGTCAGCCAGTCGTGGGCGCACTGGAGTTTGTCCAGGCTGATCGAGTCGTAGAGGTCGGCGAAGGTGCGCGCCCCGACGACCAGGGTCAACAGCCGCCCGGCCGGTGCCGCGGCGACCTGTTCTACCAGGGCGCGCAGCGGCGCCAGCCCGGTGCCTCCGGCGGCCAGCAGCAGGTCCGCGCGCGACGCCGGGTCAAGCTCCAGGCCGGTGTCGTGCGGCGGGCCGAGCCAGAGCCGGTCGCCGGGGCGTACCGTGTGGAGCAGGGCGCGGGAGACGGCGGCGACCGCCCGGACGTGGAATTCCAGGGTGCCGTCGGGGCGCGGGGCGTTGGCCGGTGAGTACCAGCGCCACCGGCCCGGCCACCGCTCGGTGCAGACCGGCACCGCCTGGCCGGGCCGGAACGGCAGGCGACGCCACGGGCGTACGGTCAGGATGGCGATGCCATCGGCGGGCCGGTCGTGGCCGACGACCTGGGCCGGCCACCAGGCCGGGCCGTCGTCCACCCGTGCCGCGCTGCCGGTCACCGCCGCCGACGCCCGCCGGGCCGCCCGCGCCCAGGCCGCCGCCAGCTCCGGGGTCCACGGTGCGTGGCGGGCGACGGTCGCGGTGAGCGCGGCCTCGATGGTGAGCTGGTGCGGCAGCAACCGGTAGCGGCGGTAGGCCCGGCCGAGCACGGCCAGCAGCGCCGCCCGCCCGGCCGGGTCGTCACCGCCGGCGGCCAGCCGCCCGAGCGCGGCGAGGAACACGGCCGCCTCCCGTTCCGGCAGCGTCCCCGGGCAGCGGTCCTCGACCGTGCACCAGAAGTGGTCGGCCGCCGCGCGGGCGTACCGCAGGGTGGCGGACCACGACGCGGCGAGGGCGGCGGTCACGAGCCGGCCTCGTCCGCGAAGGCCCGCCGGGCCGCGGCCACCGCGCCGGCCGGCACGTCGAGCGCCCACAGCGCCCCGGCCAGATAGTCGACCACCCGGCGGTGGTGCGCCTCGGTCAGGCCCAGGCCGCGCCACGCCCCGGCCGCCGGCCGGGCGATGTCGCCCGCTGGCCCGCCCAACGCCACCGTGAGAGTGAGCGCCAGGTGCCCGGCGAGCCGGGCCCGATCAGCCCCGATGAGGTACGGCGCCAGCTCGGCGTCCGCCGCCACCAGCCGCAGCCACCGGGCCACCGCGTCCCGCACCCCCGCCGGCCCGAGCCCGCCAACGGAGTACGCCCCGAGCCCGGTCACGCCCACGGCCAGGCGTCCGGGTCACCGGCGGCGACCAGCTCATCGACCCGAGCCTCGGTGACCTCGGCCGCGCGCAGCGTGCCCCGGCCCCAGCGCGACAGCCGACACGGATGCGGCACCCGCTCGCTGCGGCACAGTGGACCCGCCGGCCACTGCTCCGGCGCGTGCACCACCATCGCGCGTACGGCCAGCGCCACGTCCTCGTCGCTGACCGGGGTGAACACCGGGAAGTCGTCCAGCACCGCCGCCATGAGAGCCCTTCCGTCGAGATCGCAAAGTGGAACGGCACCGGAGCGGGCGGGGACGGCGGGCACGCTCGGGTAACGCCCCACCGGAGCCCAGCACCCGCCCCGGGCCATACGTCCACCCTGGTCAGCGCGGCGCTCGTGCGGTACGACTACGCTCTGCACCTATGCTGTACCAGCTCTGAAGTCGAGCCACTA
>NZ_JBMVFV010000069.1:0-31948 GCF_049538395.1 Micromonospora sp. AB353
GTCGGTCAGCAGGTCCCACTCCGCCGCGGAGTAGGCGGCGGTGGTGAGCGGTGCGGCGCGGCGACCGGCGGAAGGCGGCTCTCCGGCTACGGAGTGGCTCATGGGCACCTCCAGCCCGAGCATAAGCCCCCGGACGAGGTCCGGGCCCCGTCCCCGCCGAACGGGGAACGAGGCCCGGTGGCCGGACGGAAGTCGAGGTCAGCGCGGCTCGGGGAAGCTGGGACGCTCCGGGTCGACGCCGTCCGGGACGGCGGCGGCCGCGTACTCCTTCTTGGGGACCATGACCTTGCGGCGGAACACGCAGACGAGCGTGCCGTCCTGGTTGTAGCCGCGGGTCTCGACCGCGACCACGCCGCGGTCGGGCTTCGAGGCCGACTCCCGCTTGTCCAGCACCGTCGTCTCGCCGTAGATGGTGTCGCCGTGGAACGTCGGCGCGACGTGCCGCAGCGACTCGATCTCCAGGTTGGCGATCGCCTTGCCGCTGACGTCCGGCACGGACATGCCCAGCAGCAGCGAGTAGATGTAGTTGCCGACCACCACGTTGCGCTTGAACTGCGAGGCGGACTCGGCGTAGTGCGCGTCCATGTGCAGCGGGTGGTGGTTCATGGTGAGCAGGCAGAAGAGGTGGTCGTCGTACTCGGTGACCGTCTTGCCCGGCCAGTGCCGGTAGACCGCGCCGACCTCGAACTCCTCGTAGTAGCGGCCGAACTGCATCCTTGTCCCCTTCACGGGCGGCGATGGAGTTCGGCACAGCATGCCTTATCGCTTGTTAAGGCGAGGGGCGGGGCGCTCGCCCGGCGGAAATGTCACACCGGGGGTCACCGAGGTCCGGACGCAATGAGCGGCGGGGCCCTCCCCGGCACCCGCCGCCCACGCTCTGATGCGAAGAATTCTGCCGTACGACCACCCGTCGCCGACAGAGACGGAGGTCACATTTATCTTTTCGTAACACTACTCAAAGTAACCGACGCGGGGTCGGTAAGCGATCTCCGCAGGCCGGATAGATGCTCGTCAAGCCCAAAGTTACCGATACGTAGCCGCAACTGAGCGTGATCTCCTTGGAAACGCTCCCATCACGTCCCGTCACGCAAGTGCGGCGTGCATTTGCGTTCCGCACGAACGGAGTGAACAGATGGTGTTCGATGTGCCCAGGGTCACCGTCCGGGCGCTCAGCGTTTCGTCACCCGCGCGACGGGAATTCGGACGGACCGACCCTGGTTCCACCGGACGTACGACAATCCGCGGTGATCGGAGAGAGCAAATGGCAACGGTTGAGCTGACCACGGCCAACTTTGACGAGGTGACCGGGCGCGACGGGATCGTCCTGCTCGACTTCTGGGCGGACTGGTGCGGCCCGTGCAAGCGCTTCGCCCCGGTCTACGAGCGCTCCTCGGAGAAGCACCCGGAGATCGCCTTCGGCAAGGTCGACACCGAGGCGCAGCAGGAGCTGGCGGTGAAGTTCAACATCAGCTCCATCCCGACGATCATGGCGATCCGTGACGGCGTGATCGTCTTCGCCCAGCCGGGCGCGCTGCCGGAGTCGGCGCTGGAGAACCTCATCGAGCAGGTCCAGGCGCTGGACATGGACGACGTCCGCAAGAAGCTGGCCGAGCACAACCACTGACGTTCCGCACGCCGCCGGCCGGCGCCCCCCGGGGTGCCGGCCGGCGGCGTGTCCCGTCCCGGCGCGGCTCGCTTGCGCTTTGTTCGAACACGTGTTCGAATGAACTCCATGCGCTGGGACAACCTCTCCGCTCCCCCGGACGAGGGGACTCCCGATCGGGCGGCGCCGGCGGCTCCACCCCTGCCGCTGGCGCTGCCCGGCGCCGTCACCCGCACGTTCGACACCCCCGACTTCGCCGGCATGACCTTCTACGAGGTCCACGCCAAGTCGATCATCAACCGGGTGCCCGGCCAGTCACGCGTGCCGTTCGAGTGGACCATCAACCCCTACCGGGGCTGCTCGCACGCCTGCGTCTACTGCCTGGGCGGCGACACTCCGATCCTGATGGCCGACGGCCGCACCAGGGCGATCAGCGAGCTGGAGCCCGGCGACCGGATCTACGGCACCCGGCGCAGCGGCGCCTACCGCCACTACGTCGTCACCACGGTGCTCGACAAGTGGTCAACGGTGAAGCGGGCCTACCGGATCACCCTGGCCGACGGCACCACGCTCGTCGCCAGCGGCGACCACCGGTTCCTCACCGAACGCGGCTGGAAGCACGTCACCGGGACCATGCGCGGCGGCGGACGCCGTCCGCACCTGACCACCCGTAACCGCCTGCTCGGCACCGGCGGGTTCGTGGTGGCGCCGAAGCGCTCGGCCGACTACCGCCGGGGCTACCTGCACGCCCTGGTCCGCGACGATCACCCCGCCGGCCGCCGGCGCGACACCCGGTTCCGGCTGGCCACCGCCGAGGCGGAGGCGCTCGACCGGGCCGAGCGCTACCTGACCGACGCGGGCGTCACCGTCGAGCGGGCCACGATCGCCCGGGTGGGCCGCCGGGCGACGACCACAGTGGTACGCACAGCCGGCCCGGCCGACGTCGTCACCGCGCTGTTCACGCCACCCGACGAGGCGACTGACGACTGGGCGCTGGGCTACCTGGCCGGCATGTTCGACGCCGTCGGCACCTGCCACCGGGGCGTGTTCCGGATCAGCGTCGCCGACGACGAGAGCCGGGCCCGCGCAGCCGGCGCGCTGGACCGGTTCGGCTTCCGGTGGGCGCTCGACGTGCCCGGCGCACCGGGAGCGGCGCGTCAGCTCCGGCTGACCGGCGGGCTACCGGAGCGGCTGCGCTTCTTCCACCTCACCGACCCGGCCGTCACGGCCCGGCGCTCGATCGAGGGCATGGCGCTCAAGTGCGCGGCGCGACTCCAGGTGACAGCCGTCGAAGACCTCGGCCTGGAGCTTCCGCTGTGGGACATCACCACCGGCACCGGCGACTTCATCGCCAACGGCGTGGTCAGCCACAACTGCTTCGCCCGCAACACCCATACCTACCTCGACCTGGACCCGGGCTCCGACTTCGACCGCAAGGTGATCGTCAAGGTCAACGCGGGCGAGCTGGTACGCCGCGAGCTGGCCGCCCCACGCTGGCGCGGCGCGCACGTCGCCATGGGCACCAACGTGGACTGTTACCAGCGGGCCGAGGGCCGCTATCGCCTGATGCCGCCGATCATCGAGGCGCTGCGGGACTTCGCGAACCCGTTCTCCATCCTGACCAAGGGCACGCTGCTGCTGCGCGACCTGCCGCTGCTGCGCCAGGCCGCCGAGGTGACACGGGTCGGTGTGTCGTACTCGGTGGGGTTCGTCGACGAGGCGCTCTGGCGGGCGGCCGAGCCTGGTACGCCGAGCCCGCGCCGCCGCCTCGACGCGGTCCGCACCCTCACCGACGCCGGCTTCTCCGTCGGCGTGCTGATGGCGCCGATCCTGCCCGGCCTCAGCGACGACGAGGAGTCCATCGACGCCACGGTCGCGGCGATCGCCGCCTCCGGGGCGGCGAGCGTGACGCCGCTGCCGCTGCATCTTCGGCCCGGCGCCCGGGAGTGGTACGCCCGCTGGCTGGCCCGGGAGTTCCCCCACCTGGTGCCCCGTTATCGGCAGCTCTACCAGGCCGGCTCGTACGCGCCGCAGGCGTACCAGCGGGAGGTGACAGCGCGGGTGCGGATGGCGGCACGCCGGCACGGGCTGCACCGCGGCGAGACCGGCGACAATCGCCGGCTGCCCGAGACCCCGCCGCCCGCCCCGGCCGCCGAACAGCTCTCCCTGCTCTAGCGACCGGGAGAACCCGCACCGGCGGGGCTAGTCTCGGGGGATGCGTTCCGCTCAGCAGATCCTCGCCGACTCCGCCGTGATCGCCGTCGTGGGCGCCTCCCGTGACCCGGGCAAGGCCGCGCACCGCGTACCGCTGGAGATGCAGCGGCACGGCTGGCGGATCATCCCGGTCAACCCGACTGTGGACGAGTTGTTCGGCGAGAAGGCGTACCCGACGCTCGCCGACATCCCGCACCCGGTCGACCTGGTCGACGTGTTCCGCCCGGCCCGGGACGCGGTCGACGTGGTCCGGCAGGCGGTGGCGATCGGCGCCCCGGCGGTGTGGTTGCAGCTCGGGATCTTCTCGGACGAGGCGCGCCGGATCGCCGAGGAGGCCGGCCTCGACTACGTCGAGGACAGGTGCCTCATCGTCGAGCGGGCCGCCGCCGGCCTGACTCGTCGCGGCTGACGGCACCGGGCGCCGGTTCGGGCCCGAAGATCAGGTCGAGCTGGGCGTCGAGCGCCGCCAGCGCGGTCTCCGGGGGATAGTGGCCGCCGAGCACGTAGATGCCGAGACCCTCCATCACGGCGAGCAGTCCGACCGCGGCCCGTTCCGGGTCCACCCGGCCGTCCGCGACGAGCGGTGAGCCGGCGGCGATCTGCCCGGCCACGAACGCCAGCAGCGCGGCCGTCTCGTCGTGCAGCGCGGCGGCCACGGCCGGCCGGACGGCGGTGTACGCGAGGAAGGCCAGGGCCACCCGCCCGTCCGCCCGCCGGTCCTCGTCCAGCGGCAGCAGCTCGGCCAGCATGGCGCGCAGCAGCGCCCGGGGCGCCGGCGTCGCGCCGAGCGGCTCGACCGCCCTCCGGACCCGGGCCTCGTTGCGGTCGCGCACCACGGCGAGCGCGAAGACCATCATCTCGTCCCTGGTGCGGAAGTAGTGCTGCACCATCCCGGGGCTGACCTCGGCCGCCGCGGCCACGTGACGCAGGCTGACCGCCTCCAGCCCCTGCTCGGCCGCGACCCGCATCAGCGCGTCGGCGATCAGCGCGCGACGCTCCCGGTGGTCGACCCGCTTCGGCATGTCCCCATGGTTTCACAATACGACTGCATTGACACCCCGCCGACGCGCGTTTACATTGCAGTCGTATTGAAAAACAGGGGGTGCGGTGATGGGACGGGCGATCCGGCTGGCACGGCGTGCGGTGGCGTACGAGTGGGGAATGTGGCGCAGCCTCACCCGGTGGATCCTGCGCCGCCCGTATCCGGTCGCCCCGGGCGCGCAGACGTACGCCTACGTCGGCGGCGTGCAGCCGATCCTGCTGGCCTTCATCGCCCTGTCCACGATCGAGATCCCGATCCTCGACGTGATCCTGCGGCACACGGTCGACCAGCCGACAGTGCGGCACGCGGCCATCGCACTCGGCGTCTGGGGTGTGCTGTGGATGATCGGCCTGCTGGCCGCCCTCCGGATCCATCCGCACGTCCTCGACGACACCGGCCTGCGGGTACGCAACGGCGTCTCGGTCGACGTGACGATCCCGTGGGACGCGGTCGCCCGGGTGGCGCTCCGCCGCCGGTCGCTGCCGTCCAGCCGGGCCGTCCAGTACGACGTGGACGACCCGGCGGTGCTCAACCTCGGCATCGGCAGCCAGACGGCGGTCGACGTGGTGTTGCGCGAGCCGCTGTCGGTGCGGCTGCCGAAGGGGCCGAGCGAGCCGGTACGGGAGATCCGGCTCTACGCCGACGACCCGACGGCGCTGGTCGAGCACGCGCGGCGGCACCTGCCCGCCGCCGAGCAGGCCGCGCGCCGGCCCGAGCGGTGAGCCGGGCCCCTACTGCTTGTACTGCTTGAGCAGGCCGCGCGAGATGATCGTCTTCTGGATCTCCGAGGTGCCCTCGCCGATCAGCAGGAACGGCGCCTCGCGCATCAGGCGCTCGATCTCGTACTCCTTGGAGTAGCCGTAGCCGCCGTGGATCCGGAACGCCTCCTGGACCACCTCGGCGCAGTACTCGGAGGCGAGCAGCTTCGCCATGCCCGCCTCGACGTCGTTGCGCTGGCCGGCGTCCTTGAGCCGGGCCGCGTTGACCATGAGCGCGTGCGCGGCCTCGATCTTCGTACCCATCTCGGCGAGCTTGAACGCGACGGCCTGGTGCTTGGCGAGCGGCTGGCCGAAGGTGTGGCGCTGCTGGGCGTACGCGACGGCGAGTTCGAACGCCCGGATCGAGATGCCGCAGGCGCGGGCAGCGACGTTGACCCGGCCGACCTCGATGCCGTCCATCATCTGGTAGAAGCCGCGGCCGACCTTGTCCTCGCCGCCGAGCACGGCGGAGGCGGGCACCGTGACGCCGTCGAGCACCATCTCGGTGGTCTCGACGCCCTTGTAGCCCATCTTGTCGATCTTGCCGGGGATGGTGAGGCCGGGCGCGGTCTCGCCGAAGCCGGGCTCCTTCTCCAGCAGGAAGGTGCTCATGTTGCCGTAGACCGAGTCGGCTCCGGTGTCGGTCTTGACCAGGGTGGCGACCACCGAGGAGTACGCCCCGTTGGTGAGCCACATCTTCTGGCCGTTGAGGACGTAGTCGTCGCCGTCGCGGACGGCTTTCGACTTGATCGCCGAGACGTCCGAGCCGCACTCGGGCTCCGACATCGAGAACGCGCCGCGCACCTCGCCGGTGGCCATCCGGGGCAGCAGCCGGGTCTTCTGGTCCGCCGAGCCGTGCTGGGAGATCAGGTACGCCACGATGAAGTGGGTGTTGACGATGCCGGAGATCGACATCCAGCCCCGGGACAGTTCCTCGACGACCAGGGCGTAGGTCAGCAGGGACTCGCCCAGGCCGCCGTACTCCTCGTCGATGGTGAGGCCGAACAGCCCCATCTCGCGCATGCCGTCGAGGATGTCGCTCGGGTACTCGTCGGCGTGCTCCAGCCGCTGCGCGTGCGGGATGATCTCCTTGTCGGCGAACTCCCGGACGGTTTCCAGGATCGACCGCTGCACGTCGGTCAGTCCGGGTGTCTGGGCGAGTCGGGCCATCTCAGCCTCCGGGGTCGGCGCCTTACTCATGGGTAACTGAACGCTCGGTCAGTATCGGCCCCGGGACCGGCCGCGCCAAGGTGACCAGTCCACACAACCGCTGTGAAAAGGTTCACCGCTGCGGGTAGCGTCCGCAAGTAAGAGGGCCGTTGACCTGGGGAAGGGGCGCTTGTGACAGACGAGCAGCCACCGTCGCCGTACGAGCCGCCGTCGCACGGCCAGCCGTACGGGCAGCCGCAGTACGGCCAGCAGCACCCGCAGTACGGCCACCAGCCCCCGTACGCCCCGCAGCCGCCCTACGGCCAGTACGGGCCGCCCGGCCAGGGGCCAGGCCCCCGTGGCACGAACGTGCTCGCCATCCTGTCGCTCGTCTTCGCGTTCGTCTTCGCGCCCGCCGGCATCGTCTGCGGCCACCTGGCCAAGCGGCAGATCCGGCAGACCGGCGAGGACGGCGACCAGCTCGCCACCTGGGGCCTGGTCCTCAGCTACATCTTCACCGCGATCGGCATCCTGGTCTGCTGCGGCTGGATCGGGCTGGCGATCTGGGCCAACTCCGACAACAGCACCTACTGACGCCTCAGCGGAACTGCGCCTCCCGGACGCTGTTCCCGCCGTCGACCACAAGCATCTGCCCGGTGATGTACGACGCGGCCGGCGAGCAGAGGAACGCGATCGCCGCGGCCACCTCGTCCGGTGTGCCGGGACGACCGACCGGCGTACCGAGGCCCTGCTTGATCTCGGCCATGGTGGACGCCGCGGTGTGGATGATGCCGGGAGCGACCGCGTTCACCGTCACCCCGTCGGCGATCATCTCCATCGCCAGCGCCCGGGTCAGCCCGACCACACCGGCCTTGGCCGCCGCGTAGGCCGCCTCGGTGGGCAGCGCGTTCACCGGCCCGGCGGTGGCGGCCAGGTTGACGATCCGGCCCCAGCCCCGCTCGGCCATGCCGCCGATGAACGCGCGGCTGCACAGGAACGCGGTGGTCAGGTTGCGGTCGATCTCGCCGCGCCACTCGTCGTACGTCAGCTGCGCCACCGGCCGCAGCACCTCCGGGCTGGCCCGGCTCGCCAGGCCCGCGTTGTTCACCAGCACCTCGACGTCGCCGAGCTGCTCGGCCACCGCGTCGGCGAGCGCGCCCACCTCCGACTCGTCGGTGAGGTCGGCGACGAAACCGGTGACGCCCAGCTCGCCCGCGCGTTCGTGGATGCGCCTCGTGGTGGACACGATCGCCACCCGGGCGCCCAGGTCGGACAGCCGACGCGCGGTCGCGTACCCGATGCCGTCCGGGCTGCCCGCGCCGGTGACCAGCGCGACCCGGCCGTCCAGGCGCATGGTGGCCGGTTCCGGCAGCGGCGCCGGCCGTTCGGAGTCGGCGGCGCCGACCGGCTCGCCGCCGCGCGGGCGCCGCACCGACCCCGGCCGGCTCATGTCCCGTCGCGACCGACCCCCACGCGCGTCAAGTGCCATGCCGAGGATCCTGCCCGGTGCCGACCCCACGGGCAACGCGGTGGCCGGAAAGGGGACGTCCGTGTCGCGCACGAGGTGGCTACCCTGAGCGCGACCACGTACCTGGAGATGATCAGATGACCTATCCCCCACCGCCCGGTGGCTGGCAGGATCCCTTGGCGGCCGGGCAGCAGTCGAGCCCGCCGGGCGTGCCGAGTCAGCCGGGCCCGGCCGACCCGTACGCGCAGGCCGACCCGTACGCGCCGGTTGCGGACCCGTACGCGGGCGCGAAGTCGCCCTACGCCCCGCCCGGGGGCGAGCAGTACGCGGCGCCGATGCCCGGCTATCCGGGTGCCTATCCCCCGCCCGGCGCCTATCCCGGCTACGCGATGCCGGCGTCGCGCACGAACACGCTCGCCATCGTGGCGCTGGTGCTGTCGCTCGTCGGCTTCACCTCGTGCATCACCGCGCCGATCGGCGCGATCATGGGCCACGTCGCCCGCAAGCAGATCCGGGAGACCGGTGAGCAGGGCGAGGGCATGGCGAAGGCCGCCATCATCGTCGGCTGGATCCTGACCGCCCTGCTGATCGCCTTCATCATCTTCTACATCGTGATGATCGTGATCGCGGTCGGCGCCAGCAGCACCAGCAGCTACTGACGCGATCGGGCCGCCCCCGGCAGGGAGGCGGCCCGGCGCGCGGTCAGGACGCGGGCGGCGTGAACGTGGACGTGCGGGACATGCCGGCGGCGCGGCCCTTGGCGGCGATGACGAGGGCCATCTTGCGGGACGCCTCGTCGATCATCTCGTCGCCGAGCATCACCGCGCCGAGCTTCCCGCCCGCCTCCGAGGTGTAGTAGTCGTACGCGTCGAGGATCAGCTCGGCGTGGTCGTAGTCGGCCTGCGCCGGGGAGTAGACCTCGTTCGCGGCGTCGATCTGGCCGGGGTGCAGCACCCACTTGCCGTCGAAGCCCAGCGCCGCCGACCGCTTCGCCACCTCGCGGAACGCGTCCACGTCCCGGATCTGCAGGAACGGACCGTCGATGGCCTGCTTGTCGTGCATCCGCGCGGCCATCAGGATGCGCATCAGGATGTAGTGGTACGGGTCGCCCGGGTAGTCCGGGATCAGCGCGCCGACCACGAGCGACTTCATGTTGATCGAGGCCATGAAGTCGGCCGGGCCGAAGATGATCGTCTCGACCCGGGGCGAGGCGCCGGCGATGGCGTCCACGTTCACCAGCCCGGCCGCGTTCTCGATCTGCGCCTCGATGCCGATCCGGCCCGCCTCCAGGCCGAGCGTCTTCTCGATCTGGGTGAGCAGCAGGTCCAGCCAGTGCACCTGCTCGGCGTTCTGCACCTTCGGCAGCATGATGCAGTCCAGGTTCGCCCCGGCGCCCTCGACCACCTCGATGACGTCCCGATAGGTCCACGGCGTGGTCAGGTCGTTCACCCGGACCACGCGGGTCTTGCCCGTCCAGTCGCCCTCGTTCAGCGCGGCCACGATGTTCTTGCGCGCGTCCGGCTTGGCCAGCGGGGCGACCGCGTCCTCCAGGTCCAGGAAGACCTGGTCGGCGGGAAGGCCCTGGGCCTTGCCGAGCATTTTGACGCTGGAGCCGGGCACCGCCAGGCAGGATCGGCGGGGACGACCGACAGCGGTCATGGATGCGCTCCTTCCAGCGTCCGGCGCGGGTGCCGGCGCAGCGGTGGATTTCGAGAACTTAACGATCCCAAAGGGCGTGGTGACGCCACGGTAACCTCGTGCCGTGACCGGGGTGAATGGACCTGTGGAAGATCTCACTGAGCGTCGGATCGTGGTGCTGACCGGCGCCAGCTCCGGCATCGGGCTGGCTGCCGCCGAGGAGCTGGCGCGCCGCGGCGACCAGGTCGTGCTGGTCGGCCGCGACCCGGCCCGGCTGCGCGCCGCGGGCGAGCGGGTCCGCGAGTGCTGCGGCGAGCAGCCGGAGCTGTTCCGCGCCGACTTCGCGGTGCTCGACGACGTACGCGGGCTCGCCGAGCGGCTGCGCGAGCGGTACGACCGGATCGACGTGCTCGCCAACAACGCCGGCGCGATCGTGCTGGAGCCGATCACCACGGTCGACGGTTTCGAGCTGAGCATGCAGGCCAACCACCTCGCCCCGTTCCTGCTCAGCAACCTGCTGCGGGACCGGATCGGGCGGATGGTGGTCACCGCCTCGGACGCCCACCGCAGCGGCGTGCTGGACCCGGACGACCTCAATTCCGCGCTGCGCTCGTACCGGCCGTTCCGCGCGTACGGCACCAGCAAGCAGGCGAACATCCTGTTCACCGCCGAGGTCGCGCGGCGCTGGCCGGAGGTGCCGGCGCACGCGTTCCACCCCGGCGTGGTGCGCACCCGCTTCGGCAACGAGAGCCGGATCGTGGCGCTCGGCATGCGGCTGCTGCCGTTCCGCAGCCCGGAGAAGGGCGCGGAGACGCTGGTGTGGCTGGCCTGCCAGGATCCGTCCCGGCTGATCGACGGCGGCTACTACGCCGATCGCAAGCCGCACCGGCCCCGGCCCAAGGCGGCCGATCCGGCGCTGGCCGCCCGGCTCTGGACGGCCAGCGCGAAGGCCGTCGGGCTCGACGCCTGACGACACCGAGGGGACACATGACCACGGAGCAAGAGGTCCTGCTGGTCGCGCTCGTCGACCTGAGCGCCGACGTGGACGCCGGGCGGCGCTACGAGGACGCGGTGCTGGCGCTGCTCGGCCGGCACGGCGGCGAGTTGGAGCGGCGGCTGCGCACCGGCGACGGGGAGACCGAGGTGCACGTCATCCGGTTCGCCGCCCGCGCCGGGCTGGACGCGTTCCTCGTCGACCCGGAACGCGTCGCGTTGCGTGCCGAGCTGGGCGACGCCGCGCCCGCCACCCGGGTGCTGGAGGTACGCGACGTCTGAGCTGCCCCGTCTCCCTCACTTCATCACGCGGGGGACGCCGAGAACAAGACTTGATCTTGGGCCTGGCGAGGCGCAGTGTCGGGGCATGGACTTCGATCCCCTGGCCACTGCCCGCCGGGCGCTCTGGATCGGCGGCGCGCAGTGGGCCGGCAAGACGACACTCGCGGTCACGTTGGCACTGCGGTACGGGCTGACCGCGTACCTCTACGACCGCCACGACGCGCGAGGGCACGACGACCGGCGGATCGCCGACCGGATCCGACGGGGTGAGCCGCCGGACGGCCCGGACGCGGAGGCCACCTGGGTGACGACCGACCCCGAGCGGATGGCGGCCGAGACCCTCGCCGGGTTTCCGCGCCGCTTCGAGTGGGTGCTGGACGACCTGAGCGCGCTGGTGAGCGGCCGCCGGGTGGTGGCCGAAGGCTGGGGGCTGCGGCCCGAACTGGTCGCCCCGGTCGTCGAGTCGACAGGGCAGATGGTGGTGCTGGTGCCGACGCCGGAGTTCCGGGCGTACCAGGTGGAACGGCTGCCGCGGGCGACGGCCCGGCATCCCGGTGTGAGCGACCCGGAGCGGGCGTGGCGTCATCGGATCGCGCGCGACGAGCTGGTCGCCGCCGACGCGGTCGCCGCTGCCCGGGCGCTCGGGGTACGCGTGATCGAGGTGGACCTCGGCCGGGACGCCGAGGCGGTCGCCGCGCTGGTCGCCGACCACTTCGCCGGATACCTCTGAGCGTCACCGCGACACGTGCACCGGGACGCTCGTGACCACCACGCCGGGCAGCGCGCGCAACGCCGCCCGCAGCCGCTGCTCGGCGCGGCTGTGCAGCAGCCGGTACCGCCGCCGGCGCAGCACCACCTCCGGCACGATCACGGTGAGCGTCAGGTCCGGGTTCGCGGCGTGCAGCGCCTCCAGGTAGTGCGCGAGCGGCCCGATCACCGACCGGTACGGCGACACGATCGTCTCCAGCCGCAGGTGGTCTCCCCAGGCCCGCCACTGTTCCCGGAACCGGTCCGCCTCGGCCTCCTCGGGCGCGAGGTGCACGGCGAGCGTCGGCCGTCCGAGTGAGGTCGCGTACGCCAGCGCGCGCAGCGACGCCCGGTTCAGCCGGGCCACCGGCACGATCACCAGGTGACGTACCTGCTGGGGCAGTTCGTCGCACTCGGCGGGCGGCGCGGACGGCGGCGGGTGCAGCGCCAGCGCGCGGTGCAGCCGGTCGTAGTGCCTGTGGATCCGGCGGAACAGCAGCACCAGCAGCGGTACGGCGAGCACCACCACCCAGGCGCCCTCGGCGAACTTGGCGACCGCCGCGGTCAGTAACACCAGCCCGGACAGCGCCGCGCCGACCGCGTTGACGGCGAGCCGGCGACGCCACCCCGCCCCTCGCCGTCGCCGCCAGTGCACCACCATCCCGGTCTGGGACAGCGTGAAGGCGAGGAACACACCGACCGCGTAGAGCGGGATCAGCCGCTCGGTGTGCCCGCCGAACGCGACGAACACGACCGCTGCGGTCAGCGCCAGCGCCACCAGCCCGTTGCTGAACGCCAGCCGGTCGCCCATGTGCAGGAACCGGCGTGGCGCGTGCCCGTCCCGGGCCATGAAGAACAGCAGCCGGGGGAAGTCGTTGAACGCCGTGTTCGCGGCGAGCAGCAGGATCAGCGCCGTGGTGGCCTGGAGGATCGCGTACCAGGGTCCGCTCGGGAACGTGACCCGGCCGAGCTGGGACAGCAGCGTCTCGTCCGCCCGGGGCACCAGTCCGTCGAGGTGGATCAGCCCGATCAGGCCGGCGAACAGCGTCACCAGCATGGCGACCATCCAGCCGAGCGTGGTGCGGGCGTTGCGCCACTCGGTCGGGCGGAACGCGGGCACCGCGTTGGAGACCGCCTCGATGCCGGTCATCGACACCGCGCCGGAGGAGAACGCCCGCAGCACCAGCAGCAGGCCCAGGCCCTCGGCGGCGGGCACCGACGGCGGTGGCACCGGTGCGAAACCCCGCGACGCGGCCTTCGCGTAACCGATCGCCAGCACCGCGACAAGCACCACCACGAACGCGTACGTGGGCAGCACGAAGATGTTCCCCGCGGTGCGTACGCCACGCAGGTTCCCGGCGAGCAGCACGACGATCACCAGCACCCCGAGCGGCACCGCCCACGGATCGAGCCCGGGTAGTGCCGAGGTGACCGCGTGCACGCCGGCCGCCACCGACACGGACACGGTCAGCACGTAGTCGAGCATCAGCCCGGCCGCGGCGGCGAGTCCCGGCGTACGCCCGAGGTTGTCCCCCGCGACGATGTACGAGCCGGCACCGTGCGGGTAGGCCGGGATGGTCTGCCGGTAGGAGAGGCCGACAGCGACCATCAGCAGCACGAGTACGGCGGCGAGCGGCAGGGCCAGTCCGAGCGCGGCGCTCCCGGCCAGCACCAGCACCGCGAGCATCGCCTCCGGCCCGTACGCCACGGAACTGAGCAGGTCCGAGGAGAGCACCGGCAGCGCTACCAGTTTGCGCATCCGCTCGTACAGCACCGACGCGCTGGACAGCGGTGGCCCGAGCAGCGCCCGGCGGGTCCGGGCGGCGGCGCGGCCGGTCCGGTCGCCGGGCAGGTCGGCCGCACCGGTGGCGACCAGCTCGTCCGGCTGCGCCACGGTGAACATGTCGATCGGCGTCAGCCGCCCGAACCGGGTCGGCACCGGATGGTGGTCGTGCCGCCCGAGCGTCGGGTCGACCGGCAGGTCGTCGGCGCGGCGCGGGCCGCGCCAGCGCTCGCCGATCCGGCCGAGCGCCGCGCGTTCCTCGTCGCCGAGCGGCGGGAACTCGGCCGAGGGCGTGACGACGGTGCCCGTCTCCGCCGCGTCGTCCCGGTCCGCCCCCACTCTGAGCACTTTCGTGCAAACCGGACGGCCCGGTGGCCGGAACGGCGCGACTTCGCCCCGACCGGCGCGGCGGCAGCGCTCGGAGCCGCGACGGCCGCGGTCGAGGCGCGTCACTCAGTCGCCGAGCGGCGTGGGGTCGGCGGGGGCCGCGACCGGCGCGGCACGGCGACCGGCCCGCGCCCCGCCGAGCACCACCACCGCCACGCCGGCCAGCAGCAGCGCCAGGCCCGGCAGCGCCAGCGGCCGGGGCAACTGCCCCAGCCACACCCAGCCGATCAGCGCCGCGCCGGGCGCCTCCAGCAGGATCAGCACGCTGACAGTGGTCGCCGACACCCGGTGCAGGGCGTAGTTGAACATCGAGTGGCCGAGCAGTTGGGCGCCCGCCACCAGGCCGAGGATCGCCAGCCAGGTCGGACCGTCGAAGCCGTGCAGGCGTACGCCGCCGACCAGGCACACCACGAGCAGGATCGCCGCGCAGACGCCGTAGCAGACGGTGGTGTAGGTGGTGGTGCTGATGCTGGCCCGGGCCCGCTCGCCGAACGCGGTGTAGACGGCCGCGAACAGGCCGCCGACCACGGCGAGCAGGTCACCGGCGAACGCCCGGCCGGAGGCGCCGAAGTCGGCGCCGGTGGCGAGCACCGCGCCGAGCACCGCCACCCCGATGCCGGCCCAGACCGCCCTCGGCAGCCGCCGTCCCTGTCCGCGGGCGATCAGGCCCTGCCACACCGGCTGCGTGGCGCCGAGCGCGGTCGCGGCCGCCACCGAGGTGAGCTGCGCGCTCGGCATCCAGGTGGCGAAGTGGGCGGCCAGGGCGACCCCGGAGAGTACGCAGTAGAGCCCCTCACGCCGGCCCGGGCCGACTGTCAGCGCGCGGAGTTCGGCGCGCCGCCGGATCAACGCGACCGGGCCGAGGGCCGCCGCCGACAACGCGGTACGCCAGAACGCCACCGCCAGCGCCGACGCGGCGGCGAACGCCACGAGCGGCGCCGAGGACGAGACCGAGGCGACGGCCAGGGCGAGTGCGCCGGCCGTCAGCGCGTCGAGCGGCGGGCGATGCGGAACGGTGGGCACGAACGGTAATCCTCACACGGGCACCCGACCGACACGGAAAGTCAGCACTCCGTTACGATCATGCGCGTCCCGGCGATCCTCCCCCCTCGACGTCCGGAGGCGTTCCCTCATGCTCCGATTCCAGGCGGTGCTGTTCGACTTCTTCGGCACCCTGACCCACGGCGTACGGCGCGGAGCCGCCCACCGCGCCACCGCCGACATGCTCGGCTGCTCCACCGAGGCCCTGGTGGAGGTGCTGGACAGCAGCTTCTACGAACGGGCCAGCGGCTCCTTCGGCGACGCCGAGTCGACGATGCGCTGGGTGTGCGCCCGGCTCGGCGTCCACCCGTCCGACGCAACAGTGCGCGCCGCCGTCGCCACCCGGCACCGGGCCGTTCGCGCCGACACCCGGCTGCGCGCGGAGGCGGTACCGGTGCTGGCCGCGTTGCGCCACCGGGGCGTCCGTACCGGGCTGGTCAGCGACTGCACGCACGAACTGCCGGCGTTCCTGCCGCAGCTCGCCGTCGCGCCGCTGCTCGACGCGCAGGTCTTCTCGGTACGCCTCGGACGCTGCAAACCGGACCCGGCGCTCTACCTGGCCGCGTGTTACCGGCTCGGCCAGTCCCCGGCCGACTGCCTGTACGTCGGGGACGGCGACAGCCAGGAACTGACCGGTGCGGAGCGGGCGGGGCTGAGCGCGGTCCGGCTGGCCGCTCCGGATCTCGCCGGCCACGTGGTCCTCAACGCCGACCACGGCTTCGACGGGCCGTCGCTGACCTCACTGACGGACGTGCTCGACCTGCTCGACCCGGTCCCCGTCGCCTGATCCGGCCCGTCTCGGCGCGGCCCGGTGGCGGCCGAGTCGTGTCGGCGGCGTCGGCCGTCCGGCGCCCCGGCGTCGCCGCTTCGCGCGGTCAGCGGCGGCGGACGCGGTGCAGGCGGAACGGCTTGCGGACGGCCCGCACCACAGGGGCCGGTCGGGGCTGCTCACTCAGCGAGCCGTCCGGCAGCTCGGCGCCGGTCACCGCGGTGCCGGCGGGCGCGAGCCGGTTGAGCGCGCACCCCTGCGCCGCCCACCGCTCCACCAGCTCGGTGGCGGAGCCGGAGGCGTTGAGCCGCTTCGCCGCGACCAGCGGCGCGACGGTGTCCCACTCCTCGGTGCCGGGTCGCAGCCGGGTCACCCGCGCCGGCCAGGTGACGATCCGCCCGCCGTGGTCGCCGCGCAGCGTCACGTCGGCCGTGTCGCTGTCGGCCAGCCCGGGCGCGGTCTGCTCGCCGGGGCCGGTGACCACGAGCAGGGTGCCCTCCACCGGCAGGCACCACAGCGCGTAGGCCGGACCGCCGGCGGTGCTCACCCAGCAGACCGCGGCCTTCTTCACCGCCTCGTCCACGAGCGGCGGCGTCACCCGCTCGTCCACCTCGTCACTCACCCCGCCATCCTGCCCCATCCCCCGCGGGTCAGCCGATGAACGGAGGGACGGTGATCTCGCCTCGGGCCACCGGCATGACCTGGCCGGAGACGGTCGCGCCCACCGCCAGCCCGCCGGACGCGGTCACCGTGCAGGCGAGCGTCGACGGGCGGTTGATCTCGATGCCCTGCCGGACGGTGTACTCCGCGCGGCCCTCGCCGGGCAGCAGGCCGCTGGCGACCAGCCACACGCCCAGTCCCAGGGCGGCCGAACCGGTCGCCGGATCCTCCGGTACGCCGAGCCCCGGCACGAAGACCCGGGCGTGCGCGGTTTGCGAATCGGGCTTCCAGGAGAAGAGGCTGACGTGCTCCACTCCGTACCGCTGCGCCGCCGTCGTGTTCAACCGTGCCCGGGCCACCGCGTCCGGGCGTACCGGAAGGTAGGGGAATTCGAGGCCGCACCCGGCGACCCGCGGTGGCGGGCCGACGTGGTCGGGGCCGGTCAGGCCGACCATCTCCAGCAGCGGCTCCGGGTCGAGTTCCGGGCCGAGCGTGGGCGTGCCGCCGGTGAGCGTCGCGCCGGTGGCTGTCACCTCGATCGGCAGGACGCCGGCGCCGCACTCCTGGGTGATCCGGCCCGCGCCGAAGACGCCGCGCCGGCTCGCGGTCACCGCCGCGCCGACGCTCGGGTGCCCGGCGAAGGGCAGCTCGTCGGCCGGGGTGAAGATCCGGGCCCGGTAGGTGGCGCCCACCTGCGTCGGCGGCAGCACGAAGACCGTCTCGGACAGGTTGAACTCCAGCGCGAGCGCCTGCATCTGCTCGGTGGCCAGCCCTTCCGCGCCGAACACCACGGCCAGCGGGTTGCCGGCGAACGGGCGGTCGGTGAAGACGTCCACGATCTCGTAGCCCAAGGTCGACATGTTGTTAGAGACTAGGCCCTTAGGCTGGTGGCCGTGAGCACGCCGAACCGGGTCTACCTCGCTCGACTCGCCGGAGTCGCCGTTTTCGACCCGAACGGCGACCAGGTCGGCCGCGTCCGCGACGCGGTGGCCCGGATGCGGGCGACCCAGCGACCGCCGGAGGTGGTCGGTCTGGTCGCCGAGATGCCGATGCGGCGGCGCATCTTCCTGTCCATCAACCGGATCACCTCCATCGACACGGACGCGGTGGTGCTCGGCAGCGGCACGCTCAACCTGCGCCGGTTCGAGAAGCGCCCGAACGAGCTGCTGGTGCTCCAGGAGCTGCTGGACCGCCGGGTCCAGCTCGACAGCGGGCAGGCCGGCTCGGTGGTGGACGTGGCGATGGAGTCCAGCCGCGGCGGCGAGTGGGCGCTGAGCCGCGTCGCCGTGCGCGAGCACACCGGCCGGCTCACCCGCCGCGGCCACCTCCACCAGGTCGACTGGGACCGGGTCCGCGGGCTGGGCGCGGTCGGCGACAACCGGGGTACGGCGAACCTGCTCGCCGTCCTGGAGGACATGCGCCCGGCCGACCTGGCGAACGCCCTCCAGGATCTGCCCGACGCCCGGCGCAACGAGGTGGCCGCCGCGCTCGACGACGAACGCCTCGCCGACGTGCTGAGCGAGCTGCCCGAGCGCGACCAGGTGGAGATCCTGGCCGCGCTGGACCGTCAGCGCGCCGCCGACGTGCTGGAGGAGATGGAGCCGGACGACGCGGCCGACCTGCTCAACGAGCTGCCCCCGCCGGAGCAGGACGTGCTGCTGGACCTGATGGAGCCGGACGAGGCCGACCCGGTACGCCAGTTGCTGCGCTACGCCTCCGGCACCGCGGGCAGCGTGATGACCTCGGAGCCGGTGATCCTCCCGCCGGACGCCACGGTGGCCGAGGCGCTGGCCCGGATCCGGGAGGCGCAGCTTTCCCCCGCGGTGGCGGCCCAGGTCTTCGTGGCCCGTGCCCCGCTGACCACGCCGACCGGCCGCTACCTGGGTATGGTGCACTTCCAGCGGTTGCTCCGCGAACCGCCGGCCGACCTGCTCGGCGGCATCGTGGTGAACGACATCGACCCGCTGCGCACGTCGACGCCGCTACCCGAGATCACCCGCCGGATGGCCACGTACGACATGGTCGGGATGCCGGTGGTGGACCGGAACAACCGGCTGGTCGGCGCGGTGACGGTGGACGACGTGCTGGACCACTCCCTGCCGCGCGACTGGCGGGACCGGGACGCGGCCTCCACCTCGTCCGCCACCGACGACGGCACCCTGGACGGCGACGATGAGTGACCAGCGACGCGGCGACCGGCTCGACCAGCCGCGTGCCCCGCGGAGCCTGCACCTGCCGCGGATCGACGCGGAGACGTTCGGCCGCTGGGCCGAGGGCATCGCCCGGGGCATGGGTACGGCGAACTTCCTCGTCTACATGACGCTCATCCTGGTGGCCTGGTTCCTGTGGAACACGCTGGCGCCGGCGGGTCTGCGCTTCGACCCGTACACCTTCACGTTCCTGACCTTGATCCTGTCGTTGCAGGCGTCGTACGCGGCGCCGCTGATCCTGCTCGCGCAGAACCGGCAGGCGGACCGGGACCGGATCGCGCTGGACGAGGACCGGCGGCGGGCCACGCTGCAGAAGGCCGACACGGAGTACCTGGCCCGGGAGATAGCCGCGCTGCGGATCGCGATGGGTGACGTGGCGACCCGGGACTTCCTGCGCTCGGAGCTGACCCGGCTGGGTGAGGAGCTGGACGAGGCGGCCGAGCGGCGGCGCAAGCTGGAGCGGCGGCAGCAGGAGCGGGAGGGCCGCCGGACGGGCGGCGGCGAGCCGCTGGACGAGCCCCGGGACGAGCTGGACGGCGACTACGCGCGGGACGGCCGCTACGAGGGCTGACCCGGCCATCGAATCGCTCACACCGCCCCCGCCAGCGGCGGTGGCCGATGACCCGCGACGTAGCATTGCGGGCATGTCAGCACCCGTCAGCACCGTCTCCGACGCGATCCAGGCCGCCCTGGCCACCGTCAACGACCCGGAGATCCGCCGGCCGATCACCGAACTCGGCATGGTCCAGTCCGCCGAGCGTGGCGAGGACGGCGTGGTCCGGGTGGAGCTGCTGCTCACCGTGGCCGGCTGCCCGCTGAAGGACAAGCTGCGCAGTGACATCACCGCCGCCGTGGCCGCCGTGCCCGGCGTGAGCGGTGTCGAGATCATCTTCGGTGTGATGAGCCCGGAGCAGCGCCAGGAGCTCCAGTCGAAGCTGCGCGGTGGCGGCGCCACCGCCGAGCCGGTGATCCCGTTCGCCCAGCCGGGCTCGCGGACCCGGGTCTACGCGGTCGCCAGCGGCAAGGGCGGTGTCGGCAAGTCCAGCGTCACCGTCAACCTGGCCGCCGCGCTGGCCTCGCGGGGCCTGTCGGTGGGCGTGGTGGACGCGGACATCTACGGCCACTCGGTGCCCCGGATGCTCGGCGCCGACGGTGCGCCGACCCGCGTCGAGGACATGATCATGCCGCCGCAGTCGCACGGCGTGAAGGTCATCTCGATCGGCATGTTCACCCCCGGCAACGCCGCAGTGGTCTGGCGCGGGCCGATGCTGCACCGGGCCCTTCAGCAGTTCCTCGCCGACGTCTACTGGGGTGACCTGGACGTCCTCCTGCTCGACCTGCCGCCGGGCACCGGCGACATCGCGATCTCGGTGGCCCAGTTGCTGCCGAACGCGGAGATCCTCGTCGTCACCACGCCGCAGGCAGCCGCCGCCGAGGTGGCCGAGCGGGCCGGCGCGATCTCGCTGCAGACCCACCAGCGGGTGGTCGGCGTGATCGAGAACATGTCCTGGCTGGAGATGCCGGACGGTTCCCGGATGGAGGTCTTCGGGGCCGGTGGCGGCGCGGCGGTGGCCGAGTCGCTGACCCGCACGATCGGCGCGCAGGTGCCGGTGCTGGGGCAGATCCCGCTGGACACCCGGGTCCGCGAGGGCGGCGACGCCGGTCAGCCGATCGTGCTGGCGCAGCCGGACGCCCCTGCCGCGAAGGCCCTGTTCGAGGTCGCCGACCGCCTGGCCGTACGCCGCGAGTCGCTGCTCGGCAAGCCCCTGGGCCTCAAGCCCGCAGGCCGCTAGACCCCACCTCCGCTCCCACCGCTCCCCACCGCCCCTTCCCGCCGACGCGGGAGGGGGCGGTCCCGTCCCCGACCCCGGGGTCGATCATGAGGTTGGCGGTCGCCGGGGCGGCGTGTCGCGCCGTCAACCTCATGATCGACGGCGCGATCGGGGGACGATCGACGGGAGGGTTGGGCGGTCAGGTGGCGTCGTCGTAGGACGGGCGGGGGGCCGGCGGCGCGGGCGCGGGGGTGCTGGTCGCCACCCTCGGGGTACGCAGGTCGGCGGCCTTGGCGACGTCCTTCAGCTCGTCGTGCACACCTGTGACGTCCGAGCGCAGGTTGTCGTACATGCCCTGGAGTGGCTTGCGGATCGCCTGCTCGTCTTCCTCGCTGAGCAGGTGCTTGCGGATGAACGCCTTGGGGTGCAGATCCTCCAGCTGGATGTCCGTACCCAGCTCGCGGCTCAGGTCACCGGTCGCGTTGCGCGCCATGTTGCGCAGGTTGCGGACCATGCGGAGGCCGTCGCTGATCACGTTGGGCAGCCGATCGCCGAAGATCAACAGCGCCAGGAGCAGCAGGACGCCGATCTCCCACCAGTTCAGGTTCTCGAACACCGCGGCCTCCTCGTCCGTGTCAGGGCCAGACTACGCACGTCAGGTGACCATCGGGGAGGGGGTGACGGGTCCTCACTTCGCATCCGCGGCGAGCGTCACCGACGCGTTCTGCCGCGCCGACCCGCGCCGGTACTCGACTGTCACCACGGAACCGGGCGCGTACTTGCGCACCAGGGCCACCAGGTCGGTCGGATCGGTCATCGGATGGCCGTCCAGCCGGAGCACCACGTCCCCGGTACGCAGTCCGGCCGCCGCCGCCGGGCCGGCCGGCTCGACCGCGTTGAGGCGTACCCCGCCGCCGGTGGCGCCGGTGCCGCCCACCTGGGCGCCGATCACCGTACGCCGGGCCTTGCCGGTGCCGATGATGTCCTCGGTGATCCGCTTCGCCTGGTTGATCGGGATGGCGAAGGCGAGGCCGATGTTGCCCGCCTCCTGCCCGTCGGCCACCAGCGACTTGATCGTCGAGTTCACGCCGACCACCCGCCCGGCGCCGTCCACCAGCGGGCCGCCGGAGTTGCCGTGGTTGACCGCGGCGTCGGTCTGGATCGCCGCGTAGTAGCGGGTCGGCCCGCCCGGCTCGCCGGCCTGCATGGTCCGGTCCAGCGCGCTCACGATGCCGGCGGTGACGGTGTTGGCGAGCGACAACGGCGACCCGATGGCGAGCACCGGGTCACCGACGGCGAGCGCGTCGGAGTCGCCGAACTGCACCGGGGTCAGCCCGCTGCGCGAGACCTTGATCACGGCGAGGTCCGACTCCGGATCCTGCCCGACCAAGGTGCCGGCGGCGGTGCTGCCGTCGTTGAACACGACGGTGGCCTTGCCGGACCCGTCGGCGACCACGTGGTCGTTGGTGACGATGTGGCCCTCGCTGGTCACCACGAAGCCGGAGCCCTCGCTGGTGCCGCCGAGGCTGACCACCCGGATGGTGACCACGCTGGGCAGGACCCGCTCGGCCACCCCGGCCAGCGACTCGGGCTTGCGCTGGGCCAGCGCCGGGGCCTGCCCGGACTGCGCGCCGATCGTCGGCACGTCACCGCCGCGCAGGAAGGCGTACGTCAGGGCGCTGCCCAGCGAACCGGCCAGCAGGGCCGTGATCAGGGAGATCAGCACCACCTGGCGCATCCCCGGCCGGGCCGGCAGGTCCGGGTCGGTGACCGGTTCCGGCTCCCCCGCACCCGGTGCCGGAACCGCCGGGACCACCACGGCGGCGGGCGCGTACGGGTCTCGCCACGGGTCGGCCAGCGCGTCGGACCACCACGGCGACGCCGTCTGACCCGACGCGTCCTGCGGCGGTCGTCCGGACGCCGGCCCACCCGGCACCGGCGATCCGCCGGGCCGCCGCCAGTCCCAGCCGTCGGTCACGTCGGTGCCTCCCACTCCGTCCCGCTGGCCCCGCGCCGGCGGCCGGCGGAGCCGGACGACAGTGACGCGCGGGACCCATCCAGGATTACACGGATGACGCGAACGGGGTCAGGGGTTGCCCTCCGTGAGCACTCCACCGCGGACTCGCGGCTGCGCCGCTACCGGCCCGCCTCTACGCTCACAGTGCATACCGCCCCTCGCACCAGTCCGCCCCTCGGAGGTGTCCCATCGCCACGGTCGCCGGTCACGGCAGTTCGACGGCCCAGGCGCTCCACTTCGCCGAGTCTTTCGTCACCGAGGATCTCGTGCTGCGCACGGCCCGCGCCCTCGCCCACGAGGTGGGGGTGGAGGCGGTCACGCCCGGGTCGGGTGCCGCGCTGCGGCTGCTCGCCGCCGCCGGCAACGCCCGGGCGGTGGTGGAGATCGGCACCGGCACCGGGGTGAGCGGCGTGTGGCTGCTGCGCGGCATGCGCCCCGACGGTGTGCTCACCACGATCGACGTCGAGGTCGAATACCAGCGCATCGCCCGGCGGCTGTTCCAGGAGGCGGGTTTTCCGTCGGGGCGTACCCGGATCATCACCGGGCGGGCCCTCGACGTGCTGCCGCGGCTCGCGGACGGCGCCTACGACCTGGTCTTCGTGGACGCGGTGGCGACCGGCTTCGCCGCATACGTGGACGCGGCGCTGCGGCTGCTGCGCCCCGGCGGGGTGCTGGCGCTCAACGGCGCGCTGGCGGCCGGTCGGATCGGCGACCCGGCCGCACGGGACGCCGAGACGGTCACCGTGCGGGAGACCATCAAGGCGATCCGCGAGTCGGAGCACTGGGTGCCCGCGCTGCTGCCGGTCGGCCACGGCCTGCTCGCCGCCGTGAAGGCCTGAGCAGGCCGATTCAGCCCAGCGTCGCCAGCCAGCGCAGCAGCCCGCGCACACCCCAGCCGGTGGCGCCCTTGACCAGTTCGCCGTGCGTGTCGTCGGACCACGACGGCGCGGACATGTCCAGGTGCGCCCACCGGTCCCGCAGGTCGCCGGTGAACTCCCGCAGGAACAGCGCGGCGACCACCGAGCCGGCGCCCTGCGCCGGGGAGCTGTGCAGGTCGGCGATCTCGCTGGCCAGGTATTCCACGTAGTCGTCGGCGAGCGGCATCCGCCAGGCCCGCTCGCCGGCTGCGGTGATCGCGTCGAGCAGGCCGGTCGCGAGCGCGTCGTTCTCGCTGTAGAGCGCGGCGTGCCGCTTGCCTAGGGCGACGGCGTTCGCGCCGGTCAGCGTCGCCAGGTCGATCAGCAGGTCGGGCTTCAGCTCGCGGACCGCGTACGCCAGCGCGTCGGCGAGCACCAGCCGGCCCTCGGCGTCGGAGTTGGTGCTCTCGCTGGTCAGCCCGCCGTAGTGCCGGATCACGTCGCCGGGGCGGAACGCCGAGCCGCTGACCGAGTTCTCGGCGAGCGGGGCGAGCGTGGTGACCCGGACCGGCAGGCCCAGGTCGGCGGCGCCGAGCGTCGTGGCGATCACCGCGGCGGCGCCGGCCATGTCCTTGCGCATGAGCTTCATGGCCGGCACCGGCTTGATCGAGATGCCGCCGGTGTCGAACGTGATGCCCTTGCCGACGAGCACCACGTGGGTCCGCGCGCCCTCGGGCCGCCAGTCCAGCTCCACCAGGCGCGGGCCGCTCGCGGAGCCGCCGCCGACGGCCAGCAGACCGCCGAAGCCCTCGGCCGCCAGTTCCTCCGGGCCGCGTACCCGCAGGTGCAGGCCGGGGCGCCCGGACGCGGCCTCGGCCACCTGGGCGGCGAACCACTCCGGGTTCTTGGTGGACGAGGGCATGTTCGTCAGATCCCGGGCGAGCCGGGTCGTCTCGGCGGTGGCCCGGGCGGCGTCGAGCGTGCCGGCGAGCGCGTCCGGGTCGTCGACGAGCACCGACACCTCGGCCAGGGCGGGCCGCTTGCCGGCCTCGGTGAGGCGGAAGCGGTACGAGCCGAGCAGCAGCCCCTCGGCGAGGCCACGTAGCGCCGCCGTCGCGTCGGCGGGAAGCGCGATGGTGATCTGCGTCTCATCCTTCGCCGCGCGGGCCAGGGCCGCGCCTGCGGTACGCCAGTCGCGCTCGTCGCCGTCTCCGACGCCGAGCAGCCACAGTCGTGCCGGGGAGCCACCGGGGCGCAGGTGCTCGCGTACCTCACCGGCCGCGCCGGTGAGCCGGGTGGCGGGGAGTACGGCGGCGGCCTCGGCCCGGACGTCGTCGCCGATCGGCACGGCGGTCGGGACCAGTCCGGGTTCGGGCGAGGCGGTGGAGTCCGGCGAGGTCAGGGAGCCCGGCGAGTCCGGGGAGCCCGGCCCTCCGGGACGGACGGGCAGGACGAGAGCGTCGGGCCCCGCGGGCCCACTCACCAGACGAATGACCAGCACGCTGGACCGTACCTCCGAAATGGGTTGAACAGGCACATTTCACGACGCGCCCGCCGAGGAAAGACCCTGAGCCACCGGGCATGCCGGTGGCTCAGGGTAGGACGAACCGCCCGCACGGCGGCCGCCGTGCGGGATACTCCTCGAATCAGCCCGCGGCCGCCTTCAGCGCGTCACCGAGCGCGGTGGCCTCGTCGGGAGTCATCTCGACGACGAGCCGGCCACCACCCTCCAGCGGGACTCGCATGACGATGCCCCGGCCCTCCTTGGTGACTTCCAGCGGACCGTCGCCCGTCCGCGGCTTCATCGCCGCCATGTTGTCTCCCCTCAGACCTACACCAGGGTCGGTGAGTTGCCCCACAGCCACTTCGCCATCGCCATCCGCAACCATCGCGGAAGGCTCGACCAACGATTTTCCCTGATGAACACCGCCGGACCCAAACCGAAGCAGCATTGATGTAACAGCATCTAGCTTATCTTGGATAGGCCTGTCACAATGTGCGGTCATGCAGGCACGGTCGGCACTCTTCGACCTGTACGGCGACCACCTCCGGGCCCGGGGTGGCCGCGCACCGGTCGCCGCCCTGGTCAAGCTGCTCGCCCCGCTCGGGATCGCCCCACCGGCGGTACGCACCGCGGTCTCCCGGATGGTCCGTCAGGGCTGGCTGGAACCACTCCGGCTCGCGTCCGGACCGGGATATTCGATCACCCCGAAGGCGGCTCGTCGACTCGACGAGGCGGCGTCCCGGATCTACCGGACCGGACGGCACAGCTGGGACGGGCGGTTCGATCTCCTGGTGCTCACCGCGCCCTCGTCCCGCCGGGACCGGCAGCGGCTCGCCGCGAACCTCGCCTTCCTCGGGTACGGCACACTCGACGACTGCACCTGGGTGGCCACCCGCCCGGGTGAGGACGTCGACCTGCTGCTCGACGAGGCGGGCGTGCGCTACGAGCGGTTCACCGCCGCGCACGCGGCCGGCACCCCGGGCGCGATGGGCGTGGTCCGCCGCGCGTGGGACCTGGCCGAGATCGGGCGGGCGTACGAGCGCTTCGTGTCCGAGCAGAAGCCGCTGCTCTCCGGCGTCACGGTGCGCAGCAGCGACGAGGACGCGTACGCGGCCCGGTTCCGGCTCGTGCACGCGTGGCGTACGTTCCTGTTCCGGGATCCGCAACTGCCCCCGGCACTGCTGCCCGAGCGCTGGCCCGGCACCAGCGCGGCCAGTTTCTTCGACCGGCACGCGGCCCGGCTCCGGCCGGCCGCCGACCGGTACGTCGAGCAGTGCCTCGACGCCGGCAACCGCCTCGCCCGACAGAAGGGTCGTTAGAACGTGACCGAGCCGCTGCTCGTCGACCGCACCGACGCCGTCGTCACCCTGACGCTGAACCGCCCCACGGCGATGAACTCGCTCGACGTGGCGCTCAAGGAGGCGCTCCGGGACACGCTGGCCGAGCTGGAGACCGACAGGTCCTGCCGGGCGGTCGTGCTCGCCGGCGCGGGCGGCTCGTTCAGCGCCGGGCAGGACCTGCGCGAGCACGTGCGGACGCTGGAGGCCTCGGACGCCGACCCGCTGGCCACGGTCCGGGCGCACTACAACCCGATCGCCGCCCGGCTGGCCAACCTGCCCAAGCCGGTCATCGCCGCGGTACGCGGGATGGCCGCCGGGGCCGGCGCCTCGCTGGCGTTCCTGGCCGACTTCCGCATCGGCGGCCCGAAGACCCGGTTCCTGATGGCGTTCGCCGGCGTGGGGCTCGCCGCCGACACCGGCGCGTCCTGGACGCTGCCCCGGCTGGTCGGCCACGCCAAGGCCGTCGAGCTGCTGATGCTCGCCGAGCCGGTCGGCGCCGACGACGCCTGCCGGCTGGGCCTGTTGACCAAGCTGGTGGACGACGACGAGCAGGTGCTCCCGACCGCGCAGGAGCTGGCCGCCCGGCTCGCCGCCGGACCGACCGTGGCGTACGGGGCGATCAAGCGCCAGCTCTCCATCGCCGACGCGGGCACGCTCGCCGACGCGCTGGCCGCCGAGGCGCAGGCGCAGGCGATCTGCGGCGCCACCGCCGACCACCGGGCCGCCACGATGGCGTTCGTCGCCAAGCAGAAGCCGGTCTTCGAGGGACGCTGACCGCACCGGGAACGCGCCGCGCACCCGCTCAGCGGGCCACGTAGCCGCCGTCGATCGGGATGGTGTGCCCGGTGACCCAGGCCGCGTCGTCGGAGGCGAGGAACAGGACCACGCCCGCCACGTCGTCAGCGGTGGGGATGCCGGGCTTCGGGTTGAACGACTCCATCTGCCGGCGCATCTGCTCCGGGTCCGGCGCGTTCTCGATGAAGTGCTCCACGAGCGGGGTCATCACCACGGTCGGGGCGACCGCGTTGACCCGAATCCCCCGGGCGGCGTACTCGACCGCCGCGGAACGGGTCAGCCCGACGATGCCGGCCTTGGTGAACGTGTACGGCGAGATGTTGTCCTGCGCGGTCAGCCCGGCAGTGGACGAGGTGTTGACGATCGCGCCGCCGCCGGTACGCAGCATCGCGTCGATGGCGTACCGCAGCACGTAGAACACCCCGTCGCCGTTGATCCGGCGGACCTTCTCCCAGTTCGCCAGGTCCATCTCGTGCAGCGCCTGCTGCTGCCCGTCGATGCCGGCGTTGTTGAAGACGACGTCGAGCCGGCCGTACCGGCCGACCGCCTCGGCGATGCCGCGCTCGACCGAGGTGGCGTCGCCGGTGTCCACTGTCACCGCGAGCGCGTCCGGCAGGCTCGCCGCCACCCGCTCGGCGCCCTCCGTGTTGATGTCGGCGATCACCAGCTTGGCGCCCTCGGCGGCGAACCGGCGTGCCGTCGCCTCGCCCAGACCGGACGCCCCACCGGTCACCAGCACGACCTTGTCCCGGAACCGCATGGCACCCCCTCCACCACGCCGGCCGGCGCCGGCCCCTGTCTGGACGCTACCGCCCGTGACGGGGGGTCAGTCGTCCTCTTCCGGATCCTGGTTGGCCTCGACGCCCAGCACGAACGCCTGCATGGCCAGCTCGTCGCCGTACGGCGAGACGAACGCCGGCAGCTCCCGCGGGCCCAGCTCCTGCACGTAGGACCAGAAGATCCGGACCGCCTCGGCGCGCGACGCGGCCTCGATCGGCAGGTCCAGGCTGACCAGCCAGGTGCTGCGGGCGGGCGGTGGGCCGAGCCGGTCGGCCAGCGACCGCCAGCGGGCCGGGTCGAGCGCCACGACCGGGCCGTCCGGCGCCGGGCCGTCGACCGGCACCGGCTCGTCGAGCACCCGCCGGGTGTACGTGACCACGAGCGGCCCGGCCACCGCGTCGGACTGCGGATCGTCCGGGTCCTCGGCGGTCTCGGACGACGCGGGCGCGACCCGGCCGAGCGCGACCAGCCGCAGCGGCTCGTCGACCAGCACCGCCACCCGGTCGCCGGGCCGGGGGCGGGCCGCCGCGGACAGCCCGGTCAGCTCCAGCAGGTCGTGGTGCACCAGCCGCTCGGCCTCGAAGCGCTCGGCGGGCAGCAGCACCGCCCAGGCGCCGGTAGTGGTCGCACCGTCTGTCGTCCCGCTCGTACGCGGCTCGGTGTCGGTCATGCCCCAATCCCATCACGGCGGAGGTGGCGCGCTCCGTCACACCCCGGCCCGGTCACCGCTCACGTGGCAGTCGGCCAGGTGGTCGTCGACCATGCCGGTGGCCTGCATCAGCGCGTAGGCGGTCGTGGGGCCGACGAACCGGAAGCCCCGCTTCTTGAGCGCCTTGGCCATCGCCACCGACTCGGGGCTGGTGGCCGGGACCTCGGCGAAGGACCGGGGACGCGCGGCCCGGGGCGGGGGCGCGAACGACCAGAGCAGCGCGGAGAGGCCCTCGGGCAGCTCCGACGCGGCCCGGGCGTTGGCGATCGCCGCCTCGATCTTGGCCCGGTTGCGGACGATGCCGGCGTCGGCCATCAGCCGGGTCACGTCGGCCTCGCCGTAGCGGGCCACCGACTCGATCCGGAAGCCGGCGAAGGCGTCCCGGAACGCCTGCCGTTTGCGCAGGATGGTCAGCCAGGACAGGCCGGACTGGAACGCCTCCAGCGTCAGCCGCTCGTAGAGCGCGTCGTCGCCGCGCAGCGGCCGGCCCCACTCCTCGTCGTGGTAGACGGCGTAGTCGGGGGTGCTCGCCCCCCACGCGCAGCGCGGTAGTCCGTCCGCGCCGGTCACCAGGTCAGTCACGGCGTCCACGATAGGCCGGGCCACCGACAGCCCCGCCGCGCCGACCGCCGGTCAGGGCAGGCGGCCCTGCTCGACCAGCCGGGCGAACTTCTTCAGCGCCTGGGTGAGGCTGAACTTCGAGCCGGGCCAGAGCACCGGCCACGCCACCCGGCCGGCCTTCCCGCCCGGCAGGTGGAACCACTCGTGCCAGACCACCTGCGTGCGGTCGCGGTCCATCGGGGTGCAGCGCAGCACGCCGGGGCCGCGCAGCAGCTTGCCGCAGTGCACCACCCCGACCTCGTACGGCGCGTCGACCCGGACCACACGCATCTCGTCGCGGAGCACGGCCGGGCCCAGCGCGGTGACCGCCTCGACCAGGCTGCCCTCGCCGCCGTCGCCCTCGACCACCCGGACCCGGGTCAGCGGGATCCAGTCCGACTGCCGCTCCCACGCGGTGAGCGCGGCGAACACCCGGTCGGCCGGCGCCTCGACGATCACCGTGGCGGTGACCTCGGCGGCGCCCCGGCGGGACGCCTCGGCGAAGTCGTCGGCCGGCCGGCCGGCGCCGGTCACGCCGACTCCGAGCGGACCACCGAACCGCGCTCCCGGTCGTCGTCGGCCGGCCCGGCCGCGACCCCGTTCGCCGGGGAGACGGTGTCCTCGGTCGCCGCCGCGGCGGGGGCCTCCGCCACGCCCGCCTCGGCCGGGGCGCGTCCCGGCTGCGCGTCGGCGTCGGTCCGGCCCGGCTGCCGGTCGGTGTCGGCCCGGGCCGGCTGCTCCGGCGCGGACAGGTCGATCACCGCCGGCTCGGTGCTGGACGGGCCGGGCGCCGGCTCGGTCTCGGGTCGGGTCGCGGCGGCCTCCTCGCGCGCCCGGCGCAGCGCGTCGGCGTCCTCGGTACGGCCGTCCCGCAGGGCCGCGTTCTCGGCCTCCAGGACGCCGATCAGCTCGGTCTTGTAGCCGATGTCGTACGCCGCCCGGCGCAGTGCCGCGTCGACCTGGCTCATCCGGTAGCCGCGCAGCGCCGTGTCGAAGCGGACGTCGGACACGTCCGACTCGTCGAGCGGGCGGCTGCCGGGCAGGGGCACGGCCCGCCCGTCCGGCTCGGCCGGGGTGAGGCCCGGATCCTTGCCGGAGACCAGCACCGTCACCCCGAACACCACAGCCGCGACGGTCAGCGCGACGACCAAGAGGAGCAGAACCTCACCCATGCACAGATCGTGGCATGCGGGCCGGGATCGGGCGAGCCCTCCGGGACGTCCGGTCGGTAAATGCGTCCGGCGCACGGGACCGGCACGGGCGGCGCGGGCGGGACCGGATAGCGTCGGACCGGCCGGTGCGGTCCGGCGGCGAGGAGGCGGGCATGACCGGGGCGTTGCGGCTGGGCGGACGGACGTTCACCCCCGGTGAGCTGGTGGTGATGGCGATCGTCAACCGCACGCCGGACTCGTTCTTCGACCGGGGTGCCACCTTCGCCCAGGACAGCGCGCTGCGCGCGGTGGAACGCGCGGTGAGCGAGGGCGCGGAGATCATCGACATCGGCGGGGTGAAGGCCGGGCCGGGCGACGAGGTGGACGTGGCCGAGGAGATCCGGCGGACGGTGGACACCATCGCGGCGGTCCGGTCCGCCTTCCCGGATGTGGTCATCTCCATCGACACCTGGCGGGCCGAGGTGGCCGTGGAGGCGGTGGCGGCCGGCGCGGACCTGCTCAACGACACCTGGTCGGGGGCGGACCCGGCGCTGGCCCGGGTCGCCGCGGCGACCGGCGCCGGGCTGGTCTGCTCGCACGCGGGCGGGCTCGCCCCGCGTACCCGGCCGCACCGGGCCGCCTTCGACGACGTGGTGGCCGACGTGGTGGGCACCGTCACCGGGCTGGCCGAACGCGCGGCCGGGCTGGGTGTGCGCCGGGACGGCATCCTGATCGACCCGGCGCACGACTTCGGCAAGAACACCCGGCACTCGCTGGAGATCACCAGGCGGCTGGCGGAGCTGACCGACACCGGCTGGCCGCTGCTGGTGGCCCTGTCGAACAAGGACTTCATCGGCGAGACGCTCGACCTGCCGGTGCCCGAGCGCCTGGAGGGCACGCTCGCCGCCACGGCGGTCTCGGCCTGGCTCGGCGCCCGGGTGTTCCGCGCCCACCAGGTCCGCGAGACCCGCCGGGTGCTCGACATGGTGGCGTCGATCCGAGGCGACCGGCCGCCGGCGGCGACCCGGCGCGGGCTGGCCTAGCGGTCAGGTCCAGCGCAGGACGCCGCGCCGCCAGGCGTAGAGGATGCCGAGCGCGACGATCGCGACGAAGACGCCCATCTCCACGACGGTGGTGGCGCCGAAGCCGGGCCGGTCGAAGACCAGCGCCCACGGGAACAGGAACACCGCCTCGACCGCGAAGAGCACGTAGAGATACGCGTAGACGTAGTAACGGATCTGCATCTGGGCCCAGTCGCCGCCGACCGGGTCGAGACCGCACTCGTACGAGGCCCGCTTGCCCCACGGCTCGGCCGGCCGGCTCGGGCGTAACACCCGGTTCGCCGAGAACGCCGTCACGAAGAAGAGCACGGCGGCGAGCAGCAGCAGACCGAGCGTGGCGTACGAGCCGAGATATCCGGTCACGACCGGAGCGTACCGGTCCCGTCCAGATGTCCCGGACACGTTACGAATTCGTTTCCTCGCAGGACTAGTGCTTGATGGCAAGTATCACCGAATAATGGGATCTCATTGATCGTCCCGGAGGACAGATGCCCCGCCCCCGCGTTGCGCCCGTTCGGCGGGTCGCGCTCCGTCGTACCCTCGCGCTCCTGGCGCCCGCGCTCGTCGCGGCGCTGGTGGCGATGGCACCGGCCGGGGCCGTCGCTCACCCGGGACCGG
>NZ_JBMVFV010000070.1:0-31374 GCF_049538395.1 Micromonospora sp. AB353
GACGTGCGGCTCGTGGCGGTCGAACCGAACCCGGACACGCTGCCGTACCTGCGCGCCAACCTCGGCCTCTACGCCGGGTCCGCGTCGGTCGTCGAGGCCGCCGTGACCGACGCGGCCGGCACCGCCGAGCTGACCTCGTTCCCCGAGCTGAGCTACCTGTCCGGCCTCGGCGCCGACCGGGCCGGCGCCGCCTCCGACCTGGTCCGGTCGCACTACCGCCACGGCGGCGGCGACGCCGACGAGACCGAACAGGCGGCGCTCCTGGCGGACGCCCGCCGCCGCCTCGCCCCGGTGGCGCACGTGGTGCCGACGGTGACGCTGTCGGACCTGCTGGACCGCCTCGGGCTGGACCGCGTCGACCTGTTGAAGATCAACACCGAGGGCGCCGAGCTGAGCGTGCTGCGCGGGCTGCGCCCCGAGCACTGGCCCCGGATCCGCCAGGTCTGCCTGGAGGTCGAGCGCAGCAGCGTGACCACCCCGCTGGTGCGCGAGCTGCTGTGCGCGGCCGGGTTCGAGGTGCACGACATCGGCGACTGGAACGTCGGCGCGGACGCCGACGTCAGCTACGTCTACGCCGTACGGCCGCAGGAACCACCACCCGCGGCGACGCCGCGGGACGAGCCCACCGACCACCTGCTGACCACCGGGCTGCTCCAGGGCTACCTGGCCTCGGCGCTGCCGCCCGCGATGCGCCCGGACCAGATCGTCCTGGTCGACCGGCTGCCCCGCCTGCCCAACGGCAAGGTCGCGCGGCGGGAGCTGCCACCGCCACCGCCCCGGCCCGCCGGGGTCGCGGCGGAACCGGCCGGTGGCGCCCTCACCGACCGGCTGCGCGAGGCGTGGCGGGCCACGCTCGGCGTCGACGCGGTGCACGACGACGACACGTTCGTCGCGCTCGGCGGGCACTCGCTGACCGCGCTGCGGATGGCGCTGCGGGTACGGGAGATGGCCGGGCTGGAGGTGTCCCCGGCGAGCTGCCTGCGCGCCGGGTCGTTCGCCGACTGGGTCGACCGGGTCACGGAGGCGGGACGCGATGTCAGCCCGGTCCGCTGACGCGCGGCACGTCGTCGTGGTGGGCGCCGGCCGGCTGGCCCGCTCGCTGTGCCACACCCTGGCCGCGACGCCGACCCCGGTGCCGCTGCGCGTGACGGTCCTGGCCCGCGACCCGGACGCGGCGCACGCGCTCGCCCGGGCCGCGCGGGTGCGCGCCACAGTCGCCGGCACCCCCGTCGCCGTCACCGCCCGGCCGTTCACCGCCGAACCCGGCGCCGGCCCGGGGGAGGGGTACGCCGCCGACGCCGCCTCGATGGCCCGGCTCCGGCCCGACGTGCTGGTCTGCGCCGCGTCCGCGCAGTCGCCGTACGAGCGGGTGTCGACGCCGTCGGCCTGGACGGACCTGATCGCCGCGGCCGGCTTCGGGGTGACGCTGGCGTTGCAGGCCGAGCTGGTGTCCCGGCTGGCCGCCGCGCTGGCCGGCGGCGCGCCCGGCGCGACGCTCGTCAACGGCGCGTTCCCGGACGCGGTCAACCCGCTGCTCGCCGCGCGGGACCTGCCGGTGCGCTGCGGCATCGGCAACGTGGCGACGCTCGCCGCGTGCCTGGACGCCGCGCTCGGCCGTCCCGGCCAGCGCCGGCTGGCGGTGCTCGGCCACCACGCCCACCTCGCCGCGCCCGGCCCCGACGACGAGGACACCGCCGAGGTACGCGCCTGGCTCGACGGCCGGCCCGTCCCGGACGTCACCGGCCTGCTCGCCGGCTACCGCGCGCTGCCCCGGCCGGAGCTGAACGCGCTCGCCGGGCACGCCGGGGCCGCCCTGGTGGCGGCGCTCGCCACCGGCGACGAGGTGACGGCGAGCCTGCCCGGGCCGCTGGGACTGCCGGGCGGCTATCCGGTCCGGCTCACCGGCGGCCGGACCGAGCTGCGGCTGCCGGCCGAGCTGCCGGTGGCGCAGGCGGTCGCCTGGAACACCGCCGCCGGGCGCCGCGACGGCGTCGAGGTCGGCGGCGGCCACGTCCGCTACCCGGAGCGCGCCCGGGCGGCGCTGGCGGCGTACCGGCCGGACCTGGCCGGCGGCTGGCACGCGAGCGAGCTGCCCGAGATCGCCCGCCGGTTCACCGCCCTGCGTGACCATCTGCGAACGGTGCCGCCGGCGCCGGCCCGGAGTGTGTTGGAGGAAGCCCGATGACCGTGACCACCCCGGCCACCCGCAACATGATCACCGACTACTACGACGTGATCGCGTCGGCGGTGCGCCGGTGCGGCGCGGTCCCCGGCGACGCGCCCGGCACGCCCGGCTTCGCGCCCGGCTTCGACCTGCCCGAGCTGACCCCGCAGGTACGCGAGTTCTACGCCGCCGCCACGGTCAGCTGGTCCCCGCTGGGTCACTACGGCGGGCACGACCTGACGATGCTCGACCTGACCGCCAACCCGGGCACCCGGACCACGAAGACGTTCGCCTCGATGGTCATCGTCGGCCGCGCGGTGGAGCACATCCGGCGTACCGGTGAGCGGCTGTGCATCGTCACCCCGACCTCCGGCAACAAGGGCGTGGCGCTGCGCGACTCGGTGGCCCGCGCGTACGCGGCCGGGCTGGTGACCCCGGAGCAGTTGTCCATCGTGGTGCTGGCTCCGGCGGCGACCCGGCACAAGTTCCGCCACGACGCGCTCGCCGACGATCCCGCGACCCGTGCGGTCAACCCGCTGCTGCGGTACACCGGCGCGGACCCGGAGGGCGTGAAGGCGCTCGGCCGCGCATTCGTCGACGAGTACGCCGCCACCGCGTACGACAAGCACGGCGTCACCCTCTGGTACACCCTCGACCTGCGCAACTACCTGGTCGCCGACGCCGCCCGGGCCGCGTTCGAGGCCGACGTGTCGCCGGCCACCGGTGCGCGCTGGCACGTGCACGCCGTGTCCAGCGCGTTCGGCCTGCTCGGCTACAACCTGGGCCGCGACGTGCTGGAGGCGGCCGGTGACGCCGACCCGGCCGACCGGCCCGGTTTCCTGCTCGTGCAGCACCTCGGCACGCCGGACATGGTGCTCAGCCTGCGCCACGGTTCGTTCGAGCGGGACCACTGCCCGGCGTACACGCTCGACGAGAGCCGGGGCGTCTGGACGCAGGACGTCGACCTGCGCTTCCCGGCCGTCACCGACGATCCGGCCGAGGTGCTCGACCCGACGTTCTACACCCACCGGCCGGTGACCTCCCCGGCCATGAACGCGCTCATCGAACGGCACGGCGGCGACGGCATCGTGGTGTCGCGGCGCGAGTGCGTCCGGCGCTACCCGGTCGCCCGGCAGTGGCTCGCCGACGCCGGTCTGACCCTGCCCGAGGATCCGGCCCGGCTGCGGGAGTGGTCGATCCTGATGGCGCTGACCGGCGTCTGCAACGCCGTCGACCGGGGCCTGGTGCCGGCCGGGTACGAGATCGTGGTGCACGGCACCGGCAGCTACTGCGACGACTTCCGGATCGCCGAGCCCGACGCCGAGGTCTCCACGCTCGCCGACGTGGTCGCCGCCGTCCTGGACCAGCGGTGAGCCCGCCTCCGCAGCCGCTCGGCCTGCCGCCGCGGCTCGCCGTCCGGGCGCGCGCCGCGGGCGTCGACCCGGCCGCCGTCGTCCTCACCGCCACCGCCCTGCTGGTACGCCGGTACACCGGATCCCCCGTGGTGACGTTGCGGCACGGCGGCGACCCGGTGACGCTCGACCTGACCGCCGACGCGCCGATCCGGGAGTTGTGCCGGTCGCTGTGCCCGGCGCGGCCGGACCACCCGGTCGACGCCACCGTCGAGGTGAGCGCCGACCTGGCCGGCGTCACCGTGTCCGGGCTGCCCGCCGCGTACGCCGACGACCTCCGCGCCGACCTGGCCGAGTTCCTGTCCATACTGGACCCGGACGACCCGTCGGCGGGGGTGCTGCCGTCGGCCCGCTACGAGCGGCGTCCGGTGCCGGACCTGTGGCGGCTGCACGGCGGCGACGGCACCGAGGCCGGCCGGGTACGCGGCGACACCATCCCGGCCGCGTTCGCCGCGGCGGTGCGGGCGTACCCGGAACGGTCGGCGGTGCTCGCCGACGACGCAACGGTGACCTACCGGGAACTCGGCTCGGCAGTCGCCGCGACCGCCGAAGCGCTGGCCGGGCCGGGTGACGTCACGGCGCCGGTGGCGGTGCTGTGCCGCCACGGCGTCGCCACGATCACCGGCATCCTGGCGGCGCTGGCGTCGGGGTCGCCGTACGTGCCGCTGGACCCGGCGTACCCGGCGGCCCGGCTGGCCGCGATGCTGCGCGACGCAGGCGTCCGGGCGATCGTCGCGGACCCCGGCCACGAAGAGCGCGCCGCCACGCTCGCTGCCGACGCCGGGCTGGAGTTGCCTGTCGTGTCGTTGCGCCGGGGTGAGCCCGGCGTGCCGGTGCCGGCCGGGCCCGCGCGTCCGGACGATCCGGCGTACGTGCTCTACACCTCCGGGTCCACCGGGAAGCCGAAGGGCGTGGTGCAGAGCCACCGCAACGTCCTGTTCGGTGTCCGCAACCACGTGCGCAACTTCGCCGTCCGGCCGGACGACCGCACGAGCGTGCTCACCTCGTTCGGCTACGACATGGCGGTCACCGACACGTTCAGCGCGCTGCTGTCCGGCGCCGCCGCCGTCCCGGTCGACGTCCGCACGCACGGCCTCAGCCACCTCACCGGTGCGCTCGCCGCCCGGGGCGTCACCGTCTACCACTCCACCCCCACCGTCTTCCGGTACGTGGTGGCGAGCCTCGGCGAGCACGGGCGGCTGCCGTCGGTCCGCGCCGTGGTCCTCGGCGGCGAGGAGGTCACCCGGCACGACGTGACGCTGGCCCGGCGGGCGTTCGCGCCGGGCGTGGTGTTCGTCAACGGGTACGGCACCACCGAGATCAGCTTCGCCGCGCAGCACCACCTGCCGCCGGACGCCGACCCGGGGCGGGCCGTCGTGCCGATCGGGCACCCGCTGCCGGGCGTCGAGGTGGTGCTGACCGACCCGGCCGGGCGTCCCGCCTGCCTCACCGGCGAGGTGGTGGTGCGGACCCCGCACGTCGCGCTCGGATACCTGGGCCTGCCGGAGCTGACCGCGGCCCGGTTCACCGAGTACGACGGGGTGCGCGCGTACCGGACCGGGGACATCGCGCGGCGGCTGCCCGACGGCACACTCGTCTACCTGGGCCGCGGCGACCGGATGGTGAAGATCCGCGGCTACCGGGTGGAACTGGGCGAGATCGAGGCCTGCCTGGCGGCGCAGCCCGGCGTGGCCCACGCGGCGGTGGTGGCGCGGCGAGGCGCGTCCGGCGCGGGCGAGCAGGAGATCGTCGCGTACGTGGTCGCCGCCGCCGGGACGGTCGTCGATCCGTCGGCACTGCGGGAACGGCTGGCCGCCGTGCTGCCGGACTTCATGGTGCCCCGGGCGGTGGTGACGGTGCCGGAGCTACCGATCGGGCCGACCGGCAAGCTCGACCAGGCCGCCCTGCCCGACCCGGACGCCGGCCGCCCGGACGCCGGAGGACCGGTCACCTCCGGGCCGCCGGCCGGGCCGGTCGAGCAGGCGATCGCGGCCGGCTGGTGCGCGGTGCTCGGACTGACCACAGTGGACCGGATGACGAACTTCTTCGAGGCGGGCGGGCACTCGCTCCAGCTCGCCCTGGTGCAGGGGTACCTGGAGGAACACCTCGGCCGCCGGGTGCCGCTGGCCCGGCTGGTGGAGTTCCCGACAGTGGCGGCGCTGGCCGCGTACCTGGAGACGTCAGGGGACGCCGCGGGCGTACCGGAGGACGGCCGGCTGGCCGCGGTCGGACGCCGGATGGCCCGCCGCGCCGCCGCGCGGGCCGGCGGCGGGGAGGGACGGGCGTGAGCGACGACGACCGGATCGCGGTGGTGGGCCTGTCCTGCCGGGTGCCCGGCGCGGACGACGCACCGGCGCTGTGGCGCAACCTGCTGTCCGGGGTGGACTCGGTGCGCCGGACCCCGGCCGGTGAGGGCGTGCCGGACGGCCCGGACTGGGTGCCGGCGTTCGGCCGGCTCGACGACCTGGAGGGTTTCGACGCGGACCTGTTCGGCTATCCCGCCGCCGCGGCGGCGCTGCTCGACCCGCAGCACCGGCTGTTCCTGGAGGTCGCCTGGCACGCCCTGGAGGACGCCGGGATCGACCCGGACCGCGACCCGGCCCAGATCGGCGTGTTCGCCGGATGCGCGCCCAACCGCTACCTGCACCACCACCTGCTCGGCAACCCCGCGCTGGCGCCGGCGGCGGGCACGCTCGCCGAGGACTGGGACGACGCGCTGACCGGTTCCGGCTGCGACTACCTGCCGACGCGGACCGCGTTCGCGCTCGGGCTCTCCGGTCCGGCCGTGGCGGTCCAGACGGCCTGCTCGACGGCGCTCGTCGCGGTGTGCCAGGCCGGGCAGAGCCTGCTGGACTACCGCTGCGACGTGGTGATCGCGGGCGGCGCGGCGGTGGTCTCCACCCGGCAGGCCGGGTACCGGCTGCGGCCCGGCGGGTTGCTGGCCACCGACGGGGTGTGCCGCCCGTACGACGCCGCCGCCACCGGGCAGGTGTTCGGCAACGGCGCCGGGGCGGTGGTGCTCAAGCGGCTCGCCGACGCCCGCGCCGACGGCGACCACGTGTACGCCGTGCTCGCCGGGTGGGCGGTGAACAACGACGGCGCCGACCGGCCCGGCTTCACCGTGCCGGGCGTGTCCGGGCAGGCGGCGGTGATGGCGGAGGCGCTGGCGTCGGTCGGCTGGGACGCGGCCGACGTGGGCTACCTGGAGGGGCACGGCACCGGCACGCCGGTGGGCGACGCGATCGAGGTGGACGCGCTGGCCCGGGTACGCCGGGGCGCCCGCGCGCCGCTGCTGCTCGGCTCGGTGAAGGGCAACCTCGGCAACCTGGACGCCGCGGCGGGCGTGCTCTCGCTGATCAAGGCCGTGTACGCGGTCCGCACCGGGCAGGTGCCGGGTACCGCGCACTTCACCGCCGCGCACGACGACATCGACCTGGCCGCAGCGGGTGCCGACGTCGGCGCGGAGAGCCGGTCGTGGACGGGGGAGCGGCGCGCGGGCGTCAGCTCGTTCGGCCTCGGCGGCACCAACGCGCACGTCCTCGTCGAGCCCGCGCCCGCGCCGGACGCGGCGGACGCCGGGGCACCCGGCCCGGTGGTGCTGGGTCTGTCCGCGGGCAGCCCGGCGGCGCTGCGGGAACTGGCCCGGCGGCTGGCCGTCCGGCTGGCCGACGGCGACCTGGCGGTGGCCGACGTGGCGCACACGCTCGCGGTGGGACGGCGGCGACTGGCGTACCGGGACGCTGTCGCGTGCGCCGACGCCGGGGAGGCGGTGGCCGGGTTGACCGCGCTCGCGGCCGGCGACCCGGTCGACGGCGACGAGGCAGTCCGCGCCTGGCGCGCCGGTGCCGACCTGCCCGTACCGCCCGGCCGGCGGGTGCCGCTGCCCGGCTACCCGTTCCGGCGGACCCGGCACTGGATCGAGGCGCGACGATGACCGGTCCCGAGCTGCCCTACCCGCAGGAGTGTCTGCCCGACATGGTCGCGGCGCACGCCCGGCGGCGTCCCGCCGCCCCGGCCGTGGTGCAGGGCGACCTGACGCTCAGCTACGCCGGCCTGGTCGGCCGGGCCGCCGCGCTGGCCGCGTCGCTGCGTGCCCACGGCATCGGCGCGGACGACCTCGTCGGCGTCTGCGTGGACCGCCGCCCTGACCTGGTGGTCGCGCTGCTCGGCGTGCAGGCGGCCGGCGCCGGGTACGTCCCGCTCGACCCGGCGCTGCCGGCCGGCCGGCTGCGGGAGCTGGCCGCCGAGGCCCGCCTGCGCGTCGTCGTGGGTACGCCCGCCGCCGAGGCGTTCACCGGCCGGACCGTGCTGGACGTCCCCGCCGGCACCGCGCCCTGGCAGCCGACCCCGGCGACGCTCGGCACCACCGCGTACGCGATGTTCACGTCCGGGTCGACCGGGCAACCGAAGGGCGCGGTGATCGAGCACAGGGCGCTGACCGAGAAGGTCACCTCGATCGCGGAGTTCTCCGGGTTCGACGCGGCGACCCGGTGCCTGGCGTTCGCCTCGATCGGGTTCGACGCGTCGGTGGCCGACATGCTCGCCCCGCTCGCCGCCGGGGGCACAGTCGTGCTCGCCGGTGACGCCGAGCGGGCCGACCCGACCCGGCTCTACCGGATCTGCGCCGAGCAGGCGGTCGACGTGGTGGTGCTGCCGCCGCCGATCCTGCCGCTGCTGGACCCGGGCCGGCTTCCCGGCGTACGGCTTGTCGTCACCGGCGGCGAGGCGACCGGCCCGGAACAGGTCGGCCGCTGGACGGCCGGGGGCCGCCGGTTCATCAGCGTGTACGGCCCGACCGAGGCGACGGTACTGGTGACCTGGTTCGAGGGCAGCGGCGACTGGACCCGGCCCATCCCGATCGGCCGGCCCGCCGCCAACCACCGCATCCACCTGGTCGACGACGAGCTGCGCGAAGTGGGCCCGGGGGAGATCGGCGAGGTACTCGCCGGTGGTCCCGGGCTCGGCCGCGGATACCTCTTCGACGCCGCCCGCACGGCGGCACGGTTCCTCCCGGACCCGTTCTCCGGCAAGCCGGGGGAACGGCTCTACCGCACCGGTGACCTGGCCCGGTGGCTGCCGGACGGGAACCTGGAGTTCCTCGGCCGGGCCGACCGGCAGGTCAAGATCCGCGGGCAGCGGATCGAGCTGGGCGAGGTCGAGGCGGTGCTGCGCCGCCACCCGGACGTCGACCTGGCCAGCGTCCAGGTCCGGGCCGGCGCCGGCGGTCAGGAACTCGTCGCGTACGTGGCGACCGGCCTGGACGCCGCCGAGCTGCGCGACTACTGCGCCCGGCTGCTGCCGCCCGCCGCCGTACCGGCCCGGATGCACACCATGCCCGCGCTGCCGATCACCATCAACGGAAAGATCGACACCGAGCGGCTGGCCGCGCTCGACCTCGCCGCACCGGCTCCCGTGCCGTCCGGCGAGCCGCCCGCCACCGACACCGAACGCCTCGTCGCGCAGGCGTGGGCCGCGCTGCTGGACGTGCCCGCGGTCGGCCGCGACGACGACTTCTTCCACCAGGGCGGGCACTCGATCACCGCGATGCGGCTGGTCGCCGACCTGCGCGAGCGGCTGGGCCGCGACCTCGCCATCGAGGACGTGCTGGTCGGGCGGACGCCACGCGGCATCGCCGCCCGCGCCGACGCCGCCGCCGGAACCGGCCCGGCCCCGGTGGTCCGGGGACGGCCACCGGCACTGTCCCCGGCGCAGCAGCGGCTGTGGTTCCTCGACCGCTACTTCCCGGCCGCCGCGTCCGCGTACAACGTCGCGTTCGCCGAACGGATCACCGGCCCGCTCGACGTGGCGGCGCTCGCCACGGCGCTCACCGCAGTCGCGGACCGGCAGCAGATCCTGCGCTGGCGCATCCCGGAGCGCGACGGCGTGCCGTACGCGGTCGCCGACCCGGTCGCACCGGTGCCGCTGCCGGTACGCGACCTTCCCCCGGGCACGGATCTCGCCGGCCATCTCGCGGCGAGCGCCGCCACACCGTTCGCGCTGGCCACCGACACGCTGTGGCGGGCCGAGCTGATCCGCACCGGCGCCGACGAGCACGTGCTGGCCGTGTACGCCCACCACGCCGTGTTCGACGGCTGGTCCCAGTCACTGTTCTACGCCGACCTCGCCGCCGCGTACCGGGCCGCGCTCGGGGACGGGCCGCCGCTACCGCCGCTGCCCGCCACGTACGGCGACTACGTGGCCTGGCGCGCCGACCGTGCCCGGCGCCGCGCCGCCGCCGACCTCGACTGGTGGCTGGAGCACCTGACCGGGGCGCCTGTGGTGCTGCGACTCCCCGGTGGACGGGACCGGCCGGCCGAACAGACGTACACCAGCGCGACGGTGCGTACCCGGCTGGACCGGGCCGCCACCGCCGCGCTCACCGACCTCGCCGCCGGGCTCGGCGCGACCCCGGCGGCTGCCGTACTCGCCGCGTTCGCGCTGGTGCTGGCCCGGCGTACCGGCCTGCCCGACCTGGTGGTCGGCACACCCACTGTGGACCGGCGGGCCGCCGACTTCGAGGCGATGGTCGGCTTCTTCATCGAGATCGCGCCGCTGCGGCTGCGCCGGACGCCCGGGGCCGGCTTCGCGGCGCACGTCCGCGCCGCCTGGGAGGAACTGCTCGCCGCGCTCGCCCACCCGGAGGCACCTGTCGAACGCATCGTCGGCGGCCTCGGGCTGGGCGGCCTGCTCGACCGCAGCCCGCTGGTACAGGTGCTGTTCAACATGTACACGTTCGACGAACCCCGGCTGGACCTGGCCGGGCCGGCCGCCGAACCGGTGCCGGTGCCCGCGCCCGGCTCACCGTTCGACCTCACGCTCTACGGCGTCACCCGGGACGGGCGGCTGCGCGTGGAGATCGTCTTCAACCCGGACGTCTACGGCGAGGCCCTGATCACCGACGTGCTCGCCGACGTCGAGCGGTTGCTGCGGGCCGGCGTCGCCGACCCGGAGCGGCCGGTGGCCGAGCTGCCCGCCTGGACCGCCGTCCCGGCCGGAACGGCCGGCGACGTGCCGCGGGCCGCCCGGGTGAACCGGGCCGGAGGCCGCGCCGGAGTACCCGCCGTCCGCCCGGCCACCGCCACCGAACGGCGGATCGCCTCGGTCTGGTGCGACGTGCTCGGCGTACCGGAGGTGGGCGCGACGGACAGCTTCTTCGACGTCGGCGGCGGCTCGCTCGCGGTCGCGGTCGTACAACGGCAGCTCAACCGGCTGCTCGGCACGAACCTGCGGGTCGTGGACCTGTTCCACCACCCGACCGTCCGCGCGCTCGCCGCGCACCTGGACAGCCTCGGTGCGCCGTCGTCCGGCGAGGACGCCGAGGACGAGGCGGTGGAACGGGCGGCGCGCCGGGGCGCGCTACGCCGCCAGCGGGTCCAGCGCCGCCCGGTGGTGGAGGAGGAGCCGCGGTGACGTACCTGGTCCCCCTCGGCGACACCGGCTGGTCGGTGTGGCGGGACGTGCTGCTGCGCAGCGCCGGGTTCCCCGCCGACGGACTGGACCGGTTCGCCGCGCCGGACTGCGCGGACGCCGCCGACCGGCACCTCACCGGCGAGCTGGACGAGACGGCGTTCGCGGCCGCGTACGCCACCGCCGTCCGGGCGTCGTCGGCGGCGTTGTGCGGGATCGCCGCCGATCCGCTGTTCCGCGAGGCCGTCGCCTGGCAGAACCCGGAGGCGATGGTGGCGCTGGACGGGCTGCTCCGCGACGGCCCGGACGCACCCCGCAACGTCCGCCGCCGGGGCCGGGAGAACGTCGTCGCCGGGTACTGGCAGCGCTACGTCGCCAAGTGCGAGACCATCGGCTTCTTCGGGCCGGTGTGCTGGGGCACCGTGGCACCGGGCGCGCCCGGCGTCACCGCTGTGCCCGGCCCCGGGCTGCTCCGCCGCCGCGCCGTCCACCTCGAACACTGGGCGCTCGCCGCGTACGCCGACCGGCTGGCCGCCGACCCGCAGGTCCGGCAGTGGCTGGCCCCGGTCCGGGCGCCGCACGTCCACCTGGCGGGCCGGGTCGTGCACCGGCCCGCCCAGCGCCCGGAACCGGTGTCGCTGAGCGAGTCGACAGCGCTGTGCCGGTGCGACGGCACCCGCCCGGCCCGGGACGTCGTCGACGACCTGGTGCGCGACGGGCAGACCGGTGTACGCCGCGCCGAGGAGGGGTTCCTGCTGCTCGCGCAGCTCGTCGAGCGAGGGCTGCTGCGCTGGGACTTCGACCTGCCGCAGGGCTTCGCCGCGCAGGACCACCTGCGGGAGCGGATCGCCGCGATCGGTGACACGGAGTGCCGCACGTGGGCGCTGGCCGGGCTGGACCGGCTGGCCGCCGCCCGCGCCCGGGTCGCCGACGCCGCCGGTGACCCGGCCGCGCTCACCGGCGCGCTGTCCGCCCTGGACGCCGAGTTCACCGCGCTCACCGGGCTGCCGCCACGCCGGCGGGCCGGGCAGAACTACGCCGGGCGGGCGCTGTGCCACGAGGAGACCGCACGCGACGTGGACCTCACCGTCGGCGGCGGCCTGCTCGACTCCCTGGCCCCGGCGCTGGACCTGCCGCTGCGGGCGGCGCGCTGGCTCACCGTCGAGCTGGCCACGGCGTACGGCGACGCGCTGCGCGACCTGTACGACGACCTGAGCGGCGACGGGCCGGTCCGGCTCGGTGACCTGTGGTTCGTCGCGCAGGGGCCGCTGTTCGGGCCCGGTGACCGGCCGGTGGACCGGGTCGCGGCCGCGTTCGCCGACCGTTGGGAGCGGGTGCTCGGACTGGCCGGACTGCCCGAGGGAACGACCCGGGTGGAGTTCGCCGCGGCCGAGCTGGCGCCCCTGGTGGCCGACGCGTTCCCGGCGACCCGCCCCGGCTGGAGTGCGGGCCGGGTGCACAGCCCCGACCTGCAACTGTTCGCCGAGTCACCCGAGGCGCTGGCCGCCGGTGAGGTCGGGGCGGTGCTCGGCGAGCTGCACGCCGCGTACGCCACGTTCAACGCCGAGCTGTTCACCCACTGCCACCCCGACCTGGACCGGCTGCGGCGCGCGTACGCGGCCGACCTGGGCCCGGTACGGCTGCGCCCGCTCTACCCGGTCGGCTTCCCCCGCGTCGGCGGGCGGCTGTCCGCGTCCCTGCACGGGCCGGACGACCACCGGCTCGCGTTCGCCGACGCGCCCGGCGCGCCGCGCGACCGGCTCGTGCCGGCGAACGCGGCGATCGTGTCCGAGGTGGACGGCGACCTGGTGGCGACCGGCCCGGACGGCACGCGCTGGCCGCTGGTCGAGGTGTTCTCCGACCTGATCGCGGTGCACGCTGGCGATGCGTTCAAGCTGATGACCGACCGCCCGCACAGCCCCCGGGTGACAGTCGGCCGGCTGGTGCTGGCCCGGGAGACGTGGCGCACCACCGTCGGGGCGAGCGGCCTGGCCGACGCCGTCGACCAGGCGCGCCGCTACCTCGCGGTACGCCGCTGGCGGGCCGCGCTGGGCCTGCCGGAGCGGGTCTTCGTCCGGGTGGCCACCGAACTCAAGCCCACCTACGTGGACCTGACCAGCCCGCTCTACGCCAACCGGCTCTGCCTGCTGCTGCGCGCCGCCCGGCGGGCCGGCGGCGACGACGTGGCGGTGACCGTGTCGGAGCTGCTGCCCGCGCTCGGGCAGGCGTGGCTGCCCGACCGCGCGGGCCGCCGCTACGTCAGCGAACTGCGCCTGCACATCAGCGATTCGGCCGAGCCGGAGGTCATGGCGTGAACGAGACAGTGGAGCCGATCGCGATCGTCGGGCTCAGCCTGCGCGTGCCGGGGGCGGCGTCGGCGGAGGAGTTCTGGCGCAACCTGGTCGTCGGTGCCGAGTCGCTCACCCGGTTCACCCGCGCGGAGCTGCTGGCCCGGGGCGTCCCGGTGGAGCAGCTCGACGACCCGGCGTACGTGCCGGTGGCCGCCGTGCTCGACGGCGTGGACCGGTTCGACGCGGAGCTGTTCGGGCTGAGCCCCCGCGACGCGGAGCTGACCGACCCGCAGCAGCGGCTGTTCCTGGAACACGCGCACGCCGCGCTCACCGACGCGGGCTGCGACCCGGCCCGCTACGACGGTGAGATCGGCGTGTACGCGGGCGGCAACGCCGACCTGTACCAGTGGCTCCACGTCCGGCGGAACCCGCGGGCGCTCGCCGACGCCGGTGAGCTGCGCGTGTCGCTCGGCAACAAGCCGGACTACCTGGCCAGCACCGTCGCGTTCCGGCTCGGCCTGCGCGGCCCGGCGATGACGGTGCAGACCGCCTGCTCGTCGTCGCTCGTCGCGGTGCACCTGGCCGCCGAGGCGCTGCGCAGCGGCGAGTGCGACACGGCGCTCGCCGGCGGCGTGTGCGTGGAACTGCCGCACGGCGTCGGGTACGTCGCCGACGAGGGCTACACCTCCGCCGACGGGCACTGCCGCCCGTTCGACGTGGTCGCCGACGGCACGGTCTACGGCAGCGGCGTCGGGGTGGTCGTGCTCAAGCGGCTCTCCGACGCGCTCGCCGACGGCGACGACATCCGGGCGCTGGTCATCGGCAACGCGGTGAACAACGACGGGTCGGCAAAGGCGAGCTTCACCGCGCCGAGCGTCACCGGCCAGGTGGAGGTGGTCACGCAGGCGCTCGCCGTCGCCGGCGTCGCCCCGCGTTCGGTCGGCTACGTCGAGGCGCACGGCACCGGCACCGTCCTCGGCGACTCGATCGAGCTGGCGGCGCTGAGCACGGCGTACGGGCGGCGCATCGCCGAGCGGGGCTGGTGCGGCGTCGGCTCCACGAAGGCCAACATCGGTCACCTCAGCGCGGCCGGCGGCGTGATCGGCCTGATCAAGACCGTCCTGTCGATGCGGCACCGGCTCATCCCGCCCACCGTCAACCACGACCGCCCGCACCCGGACATCGACATCGAGGCGAGCCCGTTCTACGTGGTGTCCACGCTGACCAAGTGGGAGCCCGAGGACCAGCGACCGCTGCGGGCCGGCGTCAGTTCGCTCGGCCTCGGCGGCACCAACGCGCACCTGGTGCTCCAGGAGGCGCCGCCGCGCGTACCCCCGGAGCCGGATCACGGCGGCGGCGAGCTGCTCCAGGTGTCCGCCGCGACCCCCGACGCGCTGGCCGCCGCCTGTGCCCGGCTGGCCGAGCGGCTCACCGGCGCGCCCGATGTGGAGCTGCGCGACGTGGCGTACACGCTGCGGGAGGGCCGGCCGGCGTACCGGCACCGGGCCGCCGTCGTCGCCGTCGACCGGGCCCGGGCCGCGGCGGCGCTCACCGACCCGAAGCGCCGTGCCGCCGGGGACGCCGCGACGCCGCCCCGGGTGGGTCTGCTCCTGCCCGGCCAGGGCGCGCAGCACCCCGGCATGGGCGCGCACCTGGCCGCGACCGAGCCGGTGTTCGCCGCCGCCGTGGACGAGTGCGCCGCGATCCTCGGCTGGGACGCGAACGAGATCATCTTCGACGCCGGGCCCGGCGCGGACGATCGGCTGGCCGGACCGGCGGTGGCGCAGCCCGCGCTGTTCGCCGTCGAGTACGCGCTCGCGGCACTGTGGCGGCACTGGGGCGTCACGCCCGCCGCGATGATCGGCCACTCCGTCGGCGAACTGGTCGCCGCGACCCTGGCCGGGGTGTTCGACCTGCCGGACGCGCTGCGGCTCGCCGCCGCCCGGGGCCGCCTCGTGCAGGCCGCGCCGGAGGGCCGAATGCTCGCCGTGCAGCGCGGCGCCGACGAGATCGCGCCGCTGCTGCCCGACGGTGTCGCGGTGGCGATCAGCAACGGCCCGCACACCTGCGTGGTGGGCGGCGCACCGGAACCGGTCGCCGCCGCCGAGGTCCTCCTGCGCGAGCGCGGCATCGGCTGCACGCCACTGCGGTCGCCGTACGCGATGCACGTGCCGCTGCTGGCGGCGGTGCGCGACGAGTTCGCGGCGCTCGTGGCGGCGGTGCCGCGCCGGACGCCGGACCTGCCGGTGTTCTCGGCGGCGACCGCCGCGCCGTTCACCGACGAGCAGATCACCGACCCGGCGTACTGGGCCGACCAGCTCTGCCGGCCGGTGCGGTTCGGCGCCACGGTGGCCGCGCTCGCCGCGACCGGCGCCGCCGACGACTGGCTGCTGCTGGAGTGCGGCCCGGGCCGGCAGCTCGCCGGTCTGGCCCGGCTCAGCCTGCCGGCGGGGGCCCGGTCGCCGCTGCGCACGCTGCCCGCGCCGGGGGAGCGGCTGACCGGCAGGCAGACCGCGTACGAGGCGGCGGGCCGGCTGTGGACGGCCGGGGTGCCGGTGCGGGTGCCCGCCTCCGGCACGCCGCGCCGGGTGCCGCTGCCCGGCTACCCGTACCAGCGCGCCCGGTACTGGATCGACCCGGAACCGGTGGCCGTGCACGTCGAACCGGCCACCGACGAGCGGTACGACGACGGCGTGGTCGAGGTGCCGGTCTGGCGCCAACTGCCCGACCTCGCACCCGCCGAGGCGCCCGGCCCGCTGCTGCTGTTCGCCGCCGGTGAGCGCGGCACGGCGCTCGCGGACCGGCTGCGCGAGCGCGGCGCGGACGTCACTGTGGTCCGCCCCGGACCGGCCTTCGCGGTCCGCCCGGACGGCTACCGGCTGCGCCCGGCCGGCGTCACCGACCACCAGCGCCTGCTCGACGAGTGCGCCGACGACGGCCGGGCCGCCCGGATCGTGCACGCGTGGGCGCTCGACGGCGACCCGGCCGGCCCGGACGCCGACGCCGTGGCGGCGGCCCAGGAACACGGGTACCTCGCGCTGCTGACCCTGCTGGAGGCGTTGCCGGCCGCCGACGTGACGCTGGACGTGGTGACCGCCGGGACGGCCGACGTGACCGGCACCGACCTGCTGCGCCCGGAACACGCCACAGTCGCCGGGGTGGTGCGTTCGGTGCCGCTGGAACGACCGGGCCTGCGTTGCCACTGGGTCGACGCCGACCCGGCCGACCCGGGCGCGGACGCGCTGGCGGACGAACTGCTCGGCGCCGAGCGGGCCGATGCGGTCGCGCTGCGGCTGGGCGGGCGCCGCTGGACCCGCGGGTTCGCGGCGGCGCCGGCGCGCCGGCGTACCGGGCCGGCACTGCGCGACGGCGGGCGCTACCTGATCACCGGCGGGCTGGGCCGGATCGGCGGGGCGTTCGCCGCCGAACTGGCCCGCCGGGGCGCCCGGCTGGTGCTGGTCGGCCGGACCGCCCGGCCGGACCTGGTCGAGGCGCTGGAACGGGCCGGGGCGCAGGTCCGGCACGTGCGCGCCGACGTGACGGACGTGGACGCGCTGCGGGCGGTACGCGCCGGCATCGAGGACGACCTCGGCGGACTCGACGGCATCGTGCACGCCGCGCGGCTGCCCGACACCGGGCTGTCCGCCGGGTCGCGGCCCGCTGAGGCGACCGCCGAACTGCTGCCGAAGGTCACCGGCACGCTGGCGCTGCGTGCGGTCTTCGGCGACCTGCCGCTCGACTTCGTGCTGCTCAGCTCCTCGGTCACGGCGCTCGCCGGTGGCCTGGGCCGCGCCGACGACACGGCCGCCAACGCGTTCCTCGACGCGTACGCGCGCAGCCCGCACGGCTGGCGGGCCCCTGTGGTGTCGGTGGCCTGGGGCGCGTGGCGGGAGGAGGGCGTACCCGACCACGACGGGCTGGCCCCGGACGCGGCGGTACGCGCGGCGTGCCGGATCCTTGCCGAGGGGCGGACCGGCTCGGTGGCGGTCGGCGCCTACACGGTGGAGGCGGTCGCCGGGCACGAGCGGCGGCTCGCCGCGACCACGGCGGCCACCGCCTCGACGGTGACCGCCGCCGACGGCGACCTCACCGCCACCGTCGCCCGGATCTGGCGCGACGTGCTGGGCGTGGCCGAGGTCGGCCCGCACGACGACTTCTTCCGGCTCGGCGGCACCTCGCTCGTGGCCGCGCAACTGGTGCTGCGCATCCGGCAGGCGGTGGGCGCCCGGCTGTCCATGCGGGTGCTGTTCGACGCGCCCACCGTCGCGGCGATGGCCGCCCGGATCGAGTCGCTGCGCGCCGCCCCGTCCGCCTCCGCACCGGCCGAGGCGCCCATCCCGCGCCTGCGCCGGCCGGGACGGCCGGGATGACCGAGTCCCGCCACGACGTCACGCCGGTGGACGACGTCTACACCGTTCCCGCCTCGTACGCCCAGGAGCGGGTCTGGTTCACCGCCCAGCTCAGCCCCGGGCAGCCGCTGTTCACGATGACCGACGCGGTCACCCTGCCAGCGGGCGCCGGGCCGGAGCAGGCGCTCGCCGCGCTGCGGACTGTCACCGACCGGCACGAGGCCCTGCGCACCACGCTGCGCCTGCACGACGGGCGGCTCTACCAGGACATTCACCCCACGGTCCCGGTGGAGCTGCCGGTCACCGACCTGTCCGCGCTGTCCGAGCCGGAGCGGGACGCCGCCCGCGCCCGGATCGTCGCCGAGTACGCAGGTCTCGACCTGCCGATGGACACGGCCCCGCTGTGGCGGGCCCGGCTGCTGCGGCTCGACCAGCACACCTGGTGGCTGCTGTTCGCCGGGCACCACGTCATCCTCGACGGCACGTCCCTGCTCCACCTGCGCGCCGAGCTGACCGAGCTGTGCGCCGCCGCCGTCGCGGGCCGCGCGCCGGACCTGCCCGAGCTGCCGATCCAGTACGCCGACTACGCGGCCTGGGAACGCGACCGCCTCGACGGCCCCCGGTGGGACGAGCTGCGCGAATACTGGCGGGAGGCGCTGACCGGCCTGCCCGCCGTGCACGCGCTGACCACCGACCGGCCGCGCCCGGCGACCCTCACGTTCGACGGCGCCGACGTCCGCCGCACGCTGCCCGGCGACGTGACGGCGGCGCTGCCGGAGCTGTCCCAGCAGGCCGCCGCCACCCCGTTCATGGTGCAGCTCGCCGCCTACGTGGCGCTGCTGCACCGGCTGTCCGGAAGCGACGACGTGGTGGTCGGCATGCCGGTGGCCGGCCGGGACCGGGCCGAGCTGGAACCGCTGCTCGGCATGTTCATGAACATGCTGGTGCTGCGCGTCGACGTGTCGGGCGATCCACCGTTCCGGACGCTGGTCCGCCGGGTCCGCCGCGTCGTGCTCGACGCCTGGGACCACCAGGACATGCCGTTCCAGAAGCTCGTCGAGGATCTGGCGGTACGACGCGACCCGGGCGTGCCGCCGCTGTACCAGCTCACGTTCCACCACCTGCCCACCGGCCGGGGCGAGGCGTTCGGCGGCGCCATGGACGACCTCTCGCTGGAGATCGCCGGGGACGAACTGCGGCTGGAGTACCGCACCGCGCTGTTCGAGCGTGCCGCGATGGAGGCGTTCGCGGACCGCTACCTGCTGCTGTTCGCCGCCGCCGTGGCGGCGCCCCGGACCCGGGTCAGCGCGCTGCCGGTCATGCCGGACGCCGAGCACACGGCGGTCGTGACCGGCTGGAACGCCACCGCCGCGCCGGTGCGCCGGACCACGCTGGCGGAGCTGTTCGACGCCCAGGCCCGCCGCACGCCGGACGCGGTCGCGCTGGTCGACGGCGACACCCGGATGACGTACGCCGAGTTGTCCGACGCCGCCGGGCAGGTGGCGTCGCGGCTGGTCGCGCACGGCGTGGGACCGGAGTCGGTGGTCGCGATCCACGAGCCCCGCTCCCGCCGCCTGATCGCCGGGCTGCTCGGCATCCACCGGGCCGGCGCGGCGTACCTGCCGCTGGACCCGGACCACCCGCCGCAGCGGCTGGCCTTCATGCTCGCCGACGCCGGCGCCGGGGTGCTGCTGGCCGACGAGCTGCCGGACGGGCTGACCGTCCCGGGCACCGTGCTGCCGCTGACCGCGCCGGACCGGCCGCGCACCGCCGCCGGCACCGCCGCCGGACCGGGTAACGCGGCGTACGTGATCTACACGTCGGGCTCCACCGGGCGGCCGAAGGGGGTGGTCAACGAGCACGCCGCGATCGTCAACCGGCTCGACTGGATGCAGGACGCCTTCACGCTCGGACCGGACGACGCGGTGCTGCACAAGACGCCGATCGGGTTCGACGTGTCGGTGTGGGAGGTGTTCTGGCCGCTGCTCGTGGGCGCGCGGCTGGTCCTCGCCGCGCCGGGCGGGCACCGCGATCCGGCGTATCTGCGGGAGCTGATCGAACGCGAGCGGATCACCACAGTCCACTTCGTGCCGTCGATGCTCGACGCGTTCCTGTCCACTGCCGACCCCGGCGGACCCGGCCGCTGCGGGTCGCTGCGGCGGATCGTGTGCAGCGGCGAGGAACTGCCCGCCGACCTGGCCCGCCGCGCCGTGACCGCGATCCCGTCCGCGGCGCTGCACAACCTGTACGGACCCACCGAGGCGGCGATCGACGTCACCGCCTGGGCGGCCACGCCCGAGGCGCTGACCGGCGTGACCCGGGTGCCGATCGGCGGGCCGATCCGCAACGTCCGCACGTACGTGCTCGACGAGGCGATGCGGCCGGTCCCGGCCGGCGTGGCCGGGCAGCTGCACCTCGGCGGCGTGCAGGTGGCCCGCGGCTACCTGAACCGCCCCGGACTCACCGCCGCCTCGTTCGTCCCCGACCCGTTCGGCGAGCCCGGCGGGCGGCTGTACGCCACCGGCGACCTGGCCCGCTGGCGTACCGACGGGACGCTGGAGTTCCTCGGCCGCATCGACGACCAGGTGAAACTGCGGGGCCTGCGGATCGAGCTGGGGGAGATCGCCGCGGTGCTGCGCGAACAGCCCGGCGTCGGCTCCGCCGCCGTCGTCGTGCGCGGCGCCACGCCCGCCGAGCAGCGTCTCGTGGCGTACCTGACGGGGGAGGCCCCGGACCCGGCGCAGCTGCGGGCGGCGCTGAAACGGCGGCTGCCGGAGTACATGGTGCCGTCGGCGTTCGTGACGCTCGACGCGCTGCCGCTGTCCGCCAACGGCAAACTCGACACCGCCGCGCTGCCCGCACCCTCGTCCGGGGTCGCCCCCGCGCAGCGCCGTCCCCCGGTGACCCCGGTCGAGCATACGGTGGCCGCCACCTGGCGCGACGTGCTCGGCGTGCCCGAGGTCAGCCTGGACGACGACTTCTTCGAGCTGGGCGGGCACTCGCTGCTGGCGATCCGGATGCTGGCGCTGCTGCGCGAGGCGTACGGGCAGGTCGACGTCGGTGTGATGGACGTGTTCGCGCACCCGACGGTGCAGGGGCTGGCCGCGCTGATCGACGCCCCGGCGGACGGGGACCGGCAGCGTCCGCTGCTGTACGAGCTGACCCGGCCGGTCCCGGGGGACCAGCGGGTGCGCTCGTACGTGTGCGTGCCGTACGGCGGCGGGCTCGCCAGCATCTACCAGCCGCTCGCGGACGCGCTGCCGGCCGGGCACACGCTGTTCTCCGTGGCGATCCCCGGCCACGACGTCGGCGTCCGCGACACCGAACTGCCCTTCGACGAGCTGGTCGAGCGGTGCGTGGCCGAGATCGAGGAGCGGGTGGACGGCCCGCTGGTCCTGTACGGCCACTGCGTCGGCGGCGCGCTGCTGACCGGCATCGCCCGGCGTCTGCACGAGCGGGGACGCCCGATCGAGGCGATCTACGCCGGGGGCGTGTTCCCGACCGCCCGGCCGGACAACATGCTCGGCCGGCTCGTCGACTGGGCCGACTCGCGGGGCGCGGACCGGCGGTACGAGACGTTCCTGCGCTCGATCGGCGCGGAACTGGCCGACCTGGACCAGGCGCAGGTCGACCGGTTCGTCCACCACGTACGCCGGGAGGCCGCCGAGGCGCAGGAGCGGTTCACCGAGTGGCTGGACGGCGAACCGGTCCGGGTGCCCGCACCGGTGATCTCCGTCGTCGGCACCCATGACGTGCTCACCGAGTACTACGAGGAGCGGTACCGCGAGTGGAGCTTCCTCGGCGAGTCCACCGCCCTCGTGGTGCTGGACGAGGCCGGGCACTACTTCGTCAAGCAGCGGGCCGAGGCGCTCGCCGAGGTGCTCACCCGTACCCATCCCCGGCTCGCCGAGCCGGCCGCCGCGCCGCGCCGCCTCGCCGGTGACGGCTGGGCACTGGCGGCCACCAGCACCGATCCGGTCACCGCCGAGACCGGCGTGCAACCGGGCGTACGCCGGTTCCTGGCGATCACCGCGAGCCAGCTCATCTCGTCGACCGGCTCGGCGCTGACCCAGTGGGCGGTGCCGGTCTGGGTCTACCTGGAGACCGGCTCGATGCTGTGGTTCGGCCTGTCCGGGGTGATCGCGTACCTGCCGGCGCTGCTGACGCTGCCGGTCGCCGGCGCGGTCGCGGACCGGTTCGACAGGCGCCGGGTGCTGCTGGCCGCGTGCGCGACGGCGGTGACAGCGGAGGCGCTGCTGGCGCTGCTGCTCTGGACCGACCGGCTCGGGCTGGCGGCCGTCTACACGCTCGTGTGCGTGCTCGGCGCGGCGTCGGTGTTCCAACGCATCACCTACCTGGCCGCGATCCCGCAGGTGGTGCCGAAGCGCTACCTGGGACACGCGAACGGCATCGCCCAGCTCGCCGTCGGGCTCAGCTCGCTCGCGGTGCCGCTGCTGGCTGCGGGCCTGCTCGCCGCGATCGGCCTGGCCGGCGTCCTGGTGATCGACATCGTCAGCTACGTGGTGGCGATCGGTGTGCTGGCCGCGGTGCGGTTCCCCGACCTGCTCGGCCGGCGGCGCAAGGAGCCGTTCCTGGCCGAGCTGATCGGCGGCGCGCGGATGGCGTGGGCCGAGCCGGGCTTCCGGGCCATGCTGGGCTTCTTCTCGCTCTACAACCTGTGCCTGGCGAGCCTGCTGCTGGTGCCGCCGATGGTGCTCGCGTTCGGCACGATGGGTCAGGTCGGCACGGTGGCGTTCGCCGAGGCGCTCGGCGCCGTCCTCGGCGGGCTCGCCATCGCGGTGTGGGGCGGCCCGACCCGCCGCCGGATGCCCGCGCTGATCGCCATCGCGTTCGGTGTGGCGGTCAGCCTGGTGCTCAGCGGCGTCCGCCCGAGCCTGCTGCTGGTGGCGCTCGGCAGCTTCGGCGTCGGGCTGGGCCTGGGCCTGCACAACGGCATCTACCTGTCGATCATCCAGGTGAAGGTGCCGCAGCGGTTCCACGGCCGGGTGCTGGCGATCATCCAGACGCTGACCTGGGCGACGCTGCCGCTGGGCTTCGCCGTGCTGGTACCACTGAGCGGGTCGCTGCTGGAACCGATGTTCGCCCCCGGCGGCGCGCTGGCCGGCAGCGTCGGCGCGCTGATCGGCACCGGTCCGGGCCGGGGACTCGGGTTCGCGTTCGTGGTGTCCGGGCTGGCCCTGGCCGTGGTGGCGCTCGGCGCCTACGGTGTCCGCCGGCTGCGCCTTTTCGACACCGAGACCCCCGACGCGCCGGCGGACGCCACCGAGTGGCTACCGCACCTGCGCCGGGTCGACGATCTGTAGCCGCAGTTCCGAGGCGTACGCCCGGCCGGCCCCGTCGGTCAGCCAGGCGTCGTCCGGGCCGGGCAGCAGCTCGGTGACGGTGAGTCCGACGCCGTCGCCGCCCTTGGCGTGCGCGCCGCGCAGCAGCGTGCACAGCAGCCGGGTGTAGACGCCGCTGGTCAGGTCCACGTAGCTGGGTTTGAGTTCGGTGTCGACCCGCACGAAGATCCGCTCGGGCAGGCCGAGCGCGAGCCGCCAGCGCCGTACCGCGAGGTAGCGTTCCCGCTCACCCTTGACCGTGTGCAGGCCGGTCCCGCCCACTGTGGTGCGCCACGTCTCGCGGACCAGCACCAGGTCGTCGACCGTGACGCGCGGCGTGTGCCCGGCGTTGCCGGCCAGCTTCCACGTGTCGAACACCTGGTAGTCGAACAGCGGCGCGAACACCTCCAGCAGCGGCCACCGCCGCCCGTCGTCGGCGTGCGCGGTCAGCGTGCCGTCGTCGTCCGGCCGCACGGTCAGGGCGGTGATGGGCACGAGGCGGTCCGGGTCGGCGCCGGGCGCGTCGACGAACCCGAGCTGGGCGTCGGCGGGCCCGTGCAGCCATTCCGCGATCCGGGCGGTGTGCCGGGGCCAGTCCGCCGGCGACAGCAGCCGGACCCGGCCGCCGGGCAGGTCGGCGCGCATCCCGTCGCGCAGCTGCTGCGGGTCCGGGTGCCCGTACGCGAAGAAGTGCGTGTCGAACGCGGCCAGCGCCACGTGCAGCTCGCCGAGCACGACGGTGAAGTCCCCGCGCAGCAGCGCCGCCTCGTCCGGGGCGCACACGTGCACGTCCGGGCTGTGGATGCGGGCGGCGGCCCAGCCGGGCGCGTCGGCGGGGAACGCGGCGGCGACCCGCTCGGTCAGCTCGGCGGCGTCGAACCGCAGCTCCCGGGCGTCGGAGGCGGCGTCGGCCAGGCCGAGCACCGTCGCCCACCGGTTCAGGAACTCGGCGGTGACGGCGGCGGCGGGCGGGTCCGCCCCGAACACCACCGCCTGCGCCAGGAACCACAGGTCGGCCACCGGCACGTCGTCGGTGGCCGACTCCGCCGCCAGGTCGCGGTACAGGGCGGCCAGCGCGTCGGCGTACGCCTGCCCGATCGCCGCGGTGAGCCACCGCGCCGACAGCAGCAGCGGTTCCAGCGGCGCGAGCCGTTCCAGCAGCGCGTCACCGAAGCGGACGTCCAGGTCGCGGACCGTCTCCAGGTGGCACAGCGTGCGTCCCGCGTACACCTCGCCGGGCTGCTGCCGCGCGTCCCGTCCGGTCAGCTCCACGAACCGCCGGTCCAGCGCGGACATCGCGGCGGCCAGCGCGTCCGGGCCGTCGGCGGCGGCCACCGCGTCGCGCAGGTCGCTCACCGTCGCGAGGTCGCCGAGCACCCGCTCGCGCACCGTGTCGTCGCCGATCGCGGCGAGCTGCTCGCGCAACGCGTCCTCGGCGGTGAGGTCGACCGGCAGGTCGAAGCCGATCCGCAGCACGCCGCGCCCGGCCAGGTCGTCGAGCTGCGCGTGCACGTCAGCGGCCCGGCGGAAGCCGCTCGCCGGGTCCGCGCGCAGCGCGGCGACCAGGTCGGCCACGCGCGGTCCGCGCCGCGCCAGCGTGAGCAGCGCGGCGGTCGCCGCCGGGAGCGTCTGCGGTGGATGGTGCGGGCGCCGCAGCACACGGTCGCGCAGGCTCAGGTGCGGGGCCAGCCGGACCGGCAGCCAGTCGCGCACGCCTGGTACGCGGGCGAAGGCCTCCGCGAGCGCGTCCAGGCCCCACCGCTCCAGGAACACCTTCCGGGTACGCGTCAACGCCGCGCCCTGACGCACCGTCGCGATCGGACCGGTGCCGCCCAGCTCGGTCCAGCAGATCGGGCCGAAGAAGCCCACCGTGTCGTTCTTCAGGCAGTACCGCTGCCAGTACTTCGCGATCACCTCCTCCCGGTGCCGCCGGCGCAGGTTGCGCGGGGCCTGCGGGCCGTCGCGCCGGATCGCGTCGACGGCGAGCAGGACCGCCGGGTTCTGCCAGGTCAGTGCCGTACGGAAGGCGTCGTCGCAGGCGATGTCGTAGACCGCCTGCCCGAGGCCGGCCGCGGCGGCGTCGAACGCCGCGGCGAACTCCGCGGCGTCGCCGTCCCCGCGCAGGTGCCGGTCGGCCGCCTCCGCGAGCGCCGGAGCGGCGAACCGGTTCATCCCGTCGGCCGGAAAACCGGCCGACCGGAGCAACGCGGAACGCCATACGTGCCAAGGGGTTCCGGGCAGGGACGTGAGATGCTCTCGGGGCATGGGGGAATGGTAAGCAGCGGCGGATCTGCGGCGGGACGGTCGAGCATGAGCTTCGGGCTGGTGTCCTTCGGTGAGGCGCTCGGCGACCCGGCGCCCGTCGCCGACGTGGTGGCGCAGTACACCGACGACGTCAACCGCGTCCTCGGGTACGGCTACCGGCGGGTGCACCGTGCCGCGCCGGACATCGGTCTGACCGACCTCGCCGAGCGGGCCGCCCGCCGCGCCCTGGACGCCGCCACCCTGCCCGCCGCACGCGTGGACCTGCTGGTGCTCGCCGTCACCGACCTGACCGAACACCTCTACTGGGACGCCGCCGCCGACCTGGCGTACCGGCTCGGCGCGGCCGGCGCCGAAGCGGTGCTGCTCACCCAGGCGTGCACCACCGGCGTGCTCAGCCTCGACACCGTCGCCGGAAAGTTCGCCACCCACCCGGAGTACGCCACCGCGCTCGTCGTGGCCGCCAACCGGACCTGCGAGGCGTACTGGAACCGGATGGACACCCAGCCGATGGTGTTCTCCGACGGCGCGGTGGCCACAGTGGCCCGGCGCGGGCACCCCCGGCTGCGCTGGCAGGTCACCGAGGCCGCCACCGACGGCCGCTACGCCGGGTTCTACCGGCTCGACGGCGGTGGCGCGGCGGCGCCGTTCGCACCCGGCGCCGAGCCGCCCGCCGCCCGCGACGTGTGGCACGTGATGGAGTTCTTCGACTACGACCCCGAGCAGTTCGCGCAGTACGCCCGCCACCTCGACGAGCGGATGGTGCGGGTCACCGAACGCGCCTGCGAGCGGGCCGGCGTCACCGTCGCCGACCTGGCGCGGCTGATCCTGGTCGCCGACAACGAACGCGCCATGACCTCACTCGCCGAGGCCCACAAGGTGCCGCCGGAGCGGACCAACCGGGCACTGGCGGCCGAGTACGGGCATCTCGGCGCGGCGGATCAGATGTTCGGACTGAGCCGCCTGCTCGACGCCGGTGAGCTGCACGACGGCGACCGGGTCGCGTTGATCTCGTTGGGCCGGGGCACCCACTGGGCCTGTACGATCATCGAGGTATGAGCATGTCCAGCCGGCTGGTGCGGCTCGTCGCCGACGTGCTGGAACTGCCCGTCGACCAGGTCGACGCGCAGACCGGCCCCGCGACCACCGCCGCGTGGGTGAGCCTGCGTCACCTCCAGATCGTCGCGGCCGTCGAGGACGCGTACCGGATCTCGCTGACGCCCCGGGAGATCCGCACCGTGCGGTCGGTGGCCGACCTGCGCGCGCTGCTCGCCCAGCGGGGCGTGCCGGAGTGAGCGCCGCGCCGGCCCCGCTCGACGACGCCGACCTGCACGCGGGGCTGCTCATCCGCCGCTTCGAGGAGCACCTGCTGCGCCTGTACGCCGACGGCCACCTGGCCGGCACCACGCACACCTGCCTCGGCCAGGAGTACGTCCCGGTCGCGCTGGCCCCGCTGCTGACCGGCGACTTCGTGTTCAGCAACCACCGCGGCCACGGGCACTACCTGGCGCACTGCGGCGACCCGGAGGGCCTGCTGGCGGAACTGCTCGGCCGCGAGGGCGGGGTGTGCCACGGGTACGGCGGCAGCCAGCACCTGCGCCGGGACCGGTTCCTGTCCACCGGTGTGCAGGGGGAGAGCCTGCCCGCCGCGGTCGGCGTGGGACTGCACCTCAACCGCACCGGGCAGGACGCGATGGTGGTGGCGTACATCGGCGACGGCACCTGGGGTGAGGGCGCTGTCTACGAGGCCCTGAACATGGCCGCGCTGTGGCGGGTGCCGCTGCTCGTCGTGGTCGAGCACAACCGGATCGCCCAGTCCACCCCGACCACCGCGCAACTCGCCGGCACCATCGCCGGCCGGGTCGCCGGGTTCGGCATCACCGTCAGCGAGTCCGACTCGCTCGACCTCACCGAGGTACGCGCCGCCGCCGCGCCGCACGTCGAGCGGGTCCGCGCCACCCGGACGCCGCACGTGCTCGTGCAGCACACGGTCCGGCTCGGCCCGCACAGCAAGGGCGACGACACCCGGCCCGCCGACGAACTCGACCGGCTGCGCCGCCTCGACTGGCTCCAGCGGTACGCCGAGGCGTACCCGGAGCGGTTCGCGGCCGCCGACGCGCGGGCCCGGCGGCGGGTCGCGGAGGTCTCGGCCGAGGTGCTGGCCCGGCCGCTCGCGGGCGGAGCGGCGGCGTGAGCCGCGCCGAACGGGTCAGCCGCAACCTCAACCGGGCCCTGCACGCGTTGTTCGCCGCCGACGAGCGGGCCTGGCTGCTGGGCGAGGACGTCGCCGACCCGTACGGCGGGGCGTTCAAGGTGACCCAGGGACTCTCCACCGCCTACCCGGACCGGGTGCTGTCGACGCCGCTGAGCGAGAACGGCATCACCGGTGTCGCGGGTGGCCTGGCGCTGTGCGGCGACACAGTGATCGTCGAGATCATGTTCGGGGACTTCGCCGGCCTCGCCTTCGACCCGATCCTCAACCTGATCACCAAGTCCGTCGCCATGTACGGCGAGCGCACCCCGATGCGGGTGGTGATCCGCTGCCCGGTCGGCGGCGGGCGCGGCTACGGCGCGACGCACAGCCAGAGCCCGCAGAAGCACTTCATCGGCATCCCGCACCTCGCCCTCTACGAGCTGTCCCCGCTGCACGACGCGGCCGACGTGCTGGCCGCCGCGCTGCGCCGCGACGAACCGGCGATGCTGTTCGAGGACAAGATCCTCTACACCCGGCGGCGGTACGTGGACGGCCGCGTCGACGACCGCCTCGCCTTCGAGCTGCGCGGCGCGGACGGCAACTGGGCCCGCGTCCACGACCCGGACGCCACCGGCGCGCCCACGCTCGTCATCGCGCCCGGCGGGGTCGCCGACCGGGCGATAGCCGCCGCCACGCGGGCCGCCGAGCGGGGACGTCCGGTCGAGGTGCTGGTCCCGGCGCGGCTCTACCCGGTGGACGTGGACGGCCTGCGCGACCTGCTCGACGGCGCGCACGGCGTGATCGTCGCCGAGGAGAGCACTGCGGGCGGTACGTGGGGGAGCGAGGTCGCCGCCCGCCTGCACGCCGAGGCGTGGCCGCTGCTGCGCGGCCCGGTCGAGCTGGTCAGCTCCGCCGACCGGGTCATCCCGTCCGCGCCGCACCTGGAGCAGGCGGTGCTGCTCGGCACCGACGCGATCCTGGACCGGATTATGCGCCTGCCCGCCCCGACGACGGCGGCCGGCGACCGGGGTGGACGGACTGACCCCGCCCCGGCGGATCCGGCCGGCGTGTCTCCGGGCGTCCCGGTGGACGTACCGCGGCTCAACCCCAACGACGACAGCTACGTGCTGCTGGAATGGCTGGTCGCGGACGGCGCCACCGTCGAGGCCGGCGAGCCGGTCGCGGCGGTCGAGACGTCCAAGGCGATCGAGGAACTCGCCGCGACGCAGGCCGGCGTGCTGCGTCAGGACGTGGCCGCCGGCGCCGACTGCGTCCCGGGCACACCCATCGGCCGGATCCTGCCCGAGTCGGCCGTGCCCGCGTCGGTGGATACGCCGGGCGCGCCCGCTGCGGCGTACCCGGAGCCGGTCGAGGCCGTGGGGACGCGGACCGTGCCGCCGGGACGGCCGTTGCCACCGGCGCAGCGCCGCATCGTCGACGTGGTGTCCACCTCGCACCGGGAGATCCCGGTGGCCTTCACCGCCGTCCGCGTCGACGTGACGGCAGCGCTCGCGTACGCCCGCCGCGCCGCCGACGAGACCGGCGCGACGGTCGGCCTGACCGAGGTCGTCATCGCCGCCGTGGCCGCGCTGCACGAGCGGTTCGGCGGCCTCTACGCCCGGCTCACCGGCGACGGGCTGGTGGTCGACGCGGAGGCGCCGTCGATCGGGCTCACCGTGGACGTCGGCACCGGACTGTTCCTGCCGGTGATCCGTGACGCGGCCGGACTGGACCTCGGCGACCTCGCCGACGCCGTGGTCGCGCTGCGGATGAAGGCGCTGCGCGGCCGGCTCCGCGAGGAGGACATGGCCGGCATGAACTTCCTGGTCGCGCTCAACGACACACCCGGTGTCACGGTGGCCCGGCCGGTCGTCCCGCCCGGCGTCACCTGCGCCCTGTCGGTGCCGGACGTGCACCGCGAGGTCGTGCTCGACGGCGACGGCGGGGTACGCGAGCGGACGGTGGCGGACCTGGGTCTGGCGTACGACCACCGGCTCGTCAACGGGGCGCAGGCCGGGGCGTACCTGGCCGCGCTCGGCGAGATCCTGCAACGTTGACCGGCACTGCGGCCCGGCCGCCGTGCGGTCGTGGCGCGCGCCGGTTGCGACGCCGGACCGGTGAGAACCGTGCGACAACGGTGCCTCTGGCCGGGGGACGACCGAACCTGCATCATAGATGTCCATGAGTGGGCAGCAGTCCGCGGCCCGGTGGCGCACGTCGGTGACGGGCCCGCAGCGCGACCGATGGGCCACTGTGCTCGGTCACGTCACGTCCGCGATCCCGGCCGGCACCGCCTACGTCCTCGTCGAGGGAAACGAGCGCGACGCGACGGTGCTGGCCGACCGGCTGGCCGCCGCCCTGCGCGACGCGGGCCGCCCGCGCATACGACTCAGCCGGGCGATCTGCGCCGGCCCCGCCGACCTGCGGGGCGGACTCACCCCCGGTTCCGTCGTCATCGCCGCCGGCCCCGCCTGGCGGGCCCAGCTGCCCACCGGCCACTGGCACCTGACGATCCGGGTGCGCGGCGCCTCCCCCGAACGCGGACGCCGCCACCGGAGCGGTGCCGCCGACATCGTGGTCGACCTGGGCGACCCCGCGTGGCCTGTCATCCGGCACATCGGCGCCTGGTTCACCCACACCGACGCCTGGTACCGGACGGAGACGCAGGCCTTCTTCGCCGCCCGCGCCGCCACCTGGGACACCGGCTCCGGCGCCGACCTCGCCGCGTACGCCGCCGCCGTCACCGAGGCCGCCATCCCCGCCGGGGCCAGCGCCCTCGACGTCGGCTGCGGAACCGGCCGCGCGCTTCCGGCGCTGCGCGACGCCGTCGGACCCACCGGCACCGTCCTCGGCGTCGACCTGACCCCCGCCATGATCGACGTCGCGCGCTCCCGCGCCCACGCCGCCGACGCCGCGCTCGCCCTGGCCGACGTCCGCCGTCTCCCCCTGCCCGGCTGCGCCGTCGACGCCGTCTTCGCCGCCGGCCTGCTCCTGCACCTGCCCGACACCGATGCCGGGCTGCGTGAACTCGCCCGCGTCACCCGCCCCGGCGGCCGGCTCGTCCTCTTCCATCCCTCCGGCCGCGCCGATCTCGCCGGTTGCGGCACGCAGCCCGGCGATCCCCTCACCGAGACGTCCCTGCGCCTCGCCGCGCACCGCACCGGATGGCACCTCACCGGCTACGACGATCCGCCGCACCGGTTCCTCGCTCTCGCCACGCGGCGATGACCCCGGCCGGATGAGCAATCTGGGAGAAGAGGGCTCACCCCATGACGTCTAGCGTCGATGCGTGTACGTTCCGTGATCGCCGACGAGGGGATACCGCATGTCGAACGGGTTCATCGGCGCGCTCAACGGTCGTCATCACCGCGTGGCACTGTCGGGCTTCATGGTGGTCGTGCTCGCCCACTGGGCGGAGCATCTGGTTCAGGCGTACCAGATCTGGGTGCTCGGCTGGCCCCGTCCGCAGGCACGGGGCGTCCTCGGTGAGTTCTACCCCTGGCTGGTCACGTCCGAGGTGATGCACTACGCGTACGCGCTGCTCATGCTCGTCGGTCTGTTCCTGCTGCGCCCGGGGTTCGCCGGGCAGGCGCGCACCTGGTGGACGATCGCCCTGGCCCTCCAGTTCTGGCATCACATCGAGCACCTGCTGCTGCTGATCCAGGCGCAGACCGGGCACTTCCTGTTCGGCAACCCGGTGCCCACGAGCCTGCTCCAGGTGGTCTATCCGCGCGTCGAGCTGCACCTGTTCTACAACTCCGTCGTCTTCATCCCGATGGTCGTCGCCATGTACCGGCACCTGCGGCCCTCCGCCGCCGAGGAGCAGGCCATGGTGTGCACCTGCGCCGGCCGCCGGGTCGCGCCGGCGCTGGCGGTGACGCGGGGTGGTGTGTGACCCGCGTCCGGTGGGCGTCCGCCGTCGTCGTGGGCCTCGCGGTGCTGCTCGGCTGGAC
>NZ_JBMVFV010000071.1:0-29781 GCF_049538395.1 Micromonospora sp. AB353
CCGACCGGCGTGCCGGCGCCGGCCCGCATCCCCGGCGGGCCGGCCGGGGCGGGCGCCGGCACCTCGTCTTCGATGACCGCGCCGCTGAACTGCGCCCGGTAGAGCCGGGCGTACGCGCCACCGGCGGCGACGAGCTGGTCGTGGGTGCCCTGCTCGACGATCCGGCCCTGCTCCATCATCAGGATCAGGTCGGCGTCGCGGATCGTGGAGAGCCGGTGCGCGATGACGAAGCTCGTCCGGTCCGAGCGCAGCGCCGCCATGGCGCGCTGGAGCAGCACCTCGGTCCGGGTGTCCACCGAGCTGGTCGCCTCGTCCAGGATCAGCAGTGACGGCTCGGCCAGGAACGCCCGCGCGATGGTGATGAGCTGCTTCTCCCCGGCGCTGACGTTGCTGCCCTCCTCGTCGATCACCGTGTCGTAGCCGTCCGGCAGGCTGCGGACGAACCGGTCCACGAACGTCGCCCGGGCGGCGGCGAGGATCTCCTCCTCGGTGGCGTCCGGCCGGCCGTAGGCGATGTTGTCCCGGATGGTCCCGCCGAACAGCCAGGTGTCCTGGAGCACCATGCCGATCCGGCCGCGCAGGTCGTCGCGGCGCATCGTGGCGATGTCCACCCCGTCCAGCGTGATCCGCCCGGCGTCCAGCTCGTAGAACCGCATGACCAGGTTGACCAGTGTGGTCTTGCCGGCACCGGTGGGACCGACGATGGCGACCGTGTGACCCGGCTCGGCGACCAGCGACAGGTCGTCGATGAGCGGCTTCTCCGGGTCGTACCGGAAGGAGACGTGCTCGAACTCGACCCGCCCGTGCGGGTCGGCGATCCGGGCCGGCTCGGCCGGGTCGGGGCTCTGCTCGTCGGCGTCGAGCACCGCGAAGACCCGCTCGGCCGAGGCCACGCCGGACTGCAGCAGGTTGGCCATCGACGCGACCTGGGTGAGCGGCTGGGTGAACTGCCGCGAGTACTGGATGAACGCCTGCACGTCACCGAGGCTCATCGAGCCCGACGCCACCCGCAGGCCGCCGACCACGGCGATCGCGACGTAGCTGAGGTTCCCGATGAAGAACATCGCCGGCATGATCAGCCCGGAGACGAACTGCGCGCCGAAGCCGGCCCGGAACAGCTCCTCGTTCTTGGCGTGGAAGGCGGCCTCGACCTCCTTCTGCCGGCCGAAGACCTTCACCAGCTCGTGCCCGGTGTACGCCTCCTCGATCTGCCCGTTCAGCTCGCCGGTGTGCTTCCACTGGGCGATGAACTTGCCCTGCGACCGCTTGGCGATCTGACCGGTGACCACCACCGACAGCGGCACCGCGACGAGCGCGACGACAGCCAGCAGCGGCGAGATCCAGAACATCATCGCGAGTACGCCGACGACGGTGAGCAGCGACGTGAGCAACTGGCTCAGCGTCTGCTGGAGTGTCTGCGACACGTTGTCGATGTCGTTCGTGACCCGGCTGAGCAGCTCACCGCGGGGCTGCTTGTCGAAGTAGGGCAGCGGCAGCCGGTTGAGCTTGTCCTCCACGTCGGCGCGCAGCGTCAGCACCGTGCGTTGCACCACGCCGTTGAGGACCCAGCCCTGCGCCCACTGGAGCATGCTCGCGCCGACGTAGAGCACCACGGCGAACGCCAGCACCCGGCCCAGCGCGTCGAAGTCGATGCCGGCGCCGGGGATCACGTCCATCCGGGCCAGCATGTCGGCGAAGTTGCCGTTGCCCTCGGCGCGGGCCGCCTCCGCCGCCGCCTCGGTGGTGGTGCCGGGCGGGATCTGCCGCCCGATCACGCCGCTGAAGATGATGTCGGTGGCGTGGCCGAGCACCTTCGGCCCGATGACGCTGAGCCCGACGCTGGCCAGGGCCAGCGCGAGCACGCCGGTGAGCTGGAGCCGGTACGGCCGCAGCCGCGCCAGCAGCCGCCGTGCCGAGGGCCCGAAGTTCATCGCCTTCTCGGCCGGCATGCCCATGCTCATGTGCGGCGGGCCGCCGCCGGGCCGCCGCCCGGCCGGAGGCAACCGCGTCGGCTCGTTCTTCTGCTGCGGAACGGGCGGCGTCCCGCCGTTGCCCCCACTCACGCGGCCACCTCCGCCGTCTGCTGCGACGCGACGATCTCGGCGTACGTGGGGCAGCTCTCCAGCAGTTCCTCATGTCGTCCCATCCCGACGACACCCCCGTCCTCGAGCACGATGATCTGGTCGGCGTCGACGATCGTGGAGACCCGCTGGGCCACGATCACCACCGCCGCGTCCGCGGTGACCGGCTTGAGAGCGGCCCGCAACCGGGCGTCCGTGCCGAGGTCGAGCGCGGAGAAGGAGTCGTCGAAGAGGTAGATCTCCGGTTTGCGGACGAGCGCGCGGGCGATGGCCAGGCGTTGCCGTTGGCCGCCGGAGACGTTCGTGCCGCCCTGCGCGATCGGCGCGTCCAGTCCGCCCGCCATCTCGGCGACGAAGTCGCGCGCCTGGGCGATCTCCAGCGCGGCCCACAGGTCGGCGTCGGTGGCGTCCGGGTTGCCGTAGCGCAGGTTGCTGGCGACGGTGCCGGTGAACAGGTACGGCCGCTGGGGCACCAGCCCGATCCGCCGCCACAGCTCGTCCGGGGCCAGGTCCCGTACGTCCACGCCGTCGACCAGGACGGCGCCGGCGGTCGGGTCGACCAGCCGGGGGATGAGCGTCAGCAGCGTGGTCTTGCCGGCGCCGGTGGAGCCGATGATCGCTGTGGTGCGGCCCGGCTCGGCGCGGAACGAGATGTCGTGCAGCACCGGGGCGCTCGCGCCCGGGTACTGGAATCCGGCGCCGCGTAGTTCCAGCTCGCCGCGGCCGGTGACCTCGGTGACCGGGTCGGTGGCCGGCACCACCGACGAGTCGGTGTCCAGCACCTCCTCGATGCGTTCGGCGCAGACAGCGGCCCGGGGCACCATCATCAGCATGAAGGTGGCCATCATGACCGCCATCAGGATCTGCATCAGGTACTGCAGGAACGCGGTGAGCGCGCCGACCTGGATCTGACCGGAGTCGACCCGTGCCGCTCCGAACCAGAGCACCGCGACGCTGGAGACGTTCAGCACCAGCATCACGATCGGGAAGATCAGCGCCTGGAGCCGCCCGATCCGCAGCGCGGTGGTGGTCAGGTCGGTGTTGGCGACCCGGAACCGGTCGGTCTCGTACGGCTCACGGACGAACGCCCGGACCACCCGGATGCCGGTGATCTGCTCGCGCAGCACCCGGTTGACGGTGTCGATCCGGGTCTGCATGAGCCGGAAGCCCGGCACCATCCGGCGGATGATCAGGCCCAGCGCGACGGCGAGGACCGGTACGCAGACCAGCATCAGCCAGGAGAGCCCGACGTCCTCGCGCAGCGCCATCACCACGCCGCCGACGCTCATGATCGGCGCGGCGACCAGCATGGTGCAGCTCAGCAGCACCAGCATCTGCACCTGCTGGACGTCGTTGGTGTTGCGGGTGATCAGCGACGGCGCCCCGAAGCGGGCGACCTCGCGGGCGGAGAAGCTGTTGACGCGCCGGAAGATCGAGCCGCGTACGTCGCGGCCGAACGCCATCGCGGTCTTCGCGCCGAAGTAGACGGCGGCGATCGAGCAGGCGATCTGGAGCAGGCTGACGAGCAGCATCCACCCGCCCGTACGCAGGATCTGGTCGGTGTCGCCGACGGCGACGCCGCGGTCGATGATGTCGGCGTTCAGGCTGGGCAGGTAGAGCGAGGCGATCGTGCCGACGAACTGGAACGCCACCACGGCGGCCAGCCATTGTCGGTACGGGCGCAGATGTGTGCGAAGCAGGCGGATCAACACAGATGGCTCCCCGTTGGCGGCTCGGTGTCGGACTCGCTGTCCCGGTTCAACCGACGGAGGTCCCCGTCGGACATGCCGGTGATGATTTCGATCAGGAACTGGCGGATCACCGCCCGGTTGGCCGGGTCGGCGTCGACCGACGTCAGCGGCCGGTCGCTGTGGATCATGTCGCTGATGGCGCGGGCGTGTTCGCCGCCCTTGTCGGTCAGCGTGAGCCGGACCGTGCGGCGGTCCTCCGGGTCGCGGCGGCGGCTGACGAAGCCGTCGCGTTCGAGGGTGTCGACGATGCCGGTGAGCGTGGCGGGCCGGACGAAGCACAGCTCGGCCATTTCCCGGTGGCTCACGTCGCCGGCCCGGAGGAGGATCATCAGAACCCGCATGCCGGCGGACGTGAGCCCGTGTTCGGCGAGGTACCGCCCCCAGTGCTGTTCGACCACGTGACCGGCGATCGAGATCAGCCGGCCGAGTGGCGCGTGGTGCAACGCGTCGGGGAAGCGGACGAGCGGGCCCATGTTCACGAGCGTCAGATTAGCCCCCGAACCATCAGGGCCCAAACTAATTCTGAGAATCTCCTCAGCCGCGGTCGGCGCGGGCGCGTGGCGGCTCGTCCGGGGCGGTGGCGACGTACTCCCGCATCACCTCGGTGACCTCGCGCAGGAACGCCGTGGTGGCCTCTGCTTGCTCGGGGGTGAGCCGGGCGACCGCCCGGTCGACGCCGACGAGCATCGGACGCAGCGCCTCCAGCACCTCGCCGACGGCGCTCTCGGTCACCTGGAGGCTGAGTCGCCGCCTGTCGTGCGGGTGCGGGGTCCGGGCGACGTGACCGGCCTGCACGAGCCGGTCGACAAGCGTGGTCGCCGAGGCGGACCGGATGCCGAGCCGGTTGCCCAGCTCGACCGGGCCCAGCGGCTCCGGGCTGGAGACCAGGTGGTCGATCGCGGCGGCGTCTGTCGCGTTGAGGCCCAGGCGGCGGGCCAGCGCGGCCCGGGTGTCACCGGCCAGGCGCAGCACGTCGCGCAGTGCGCGGGACGCCTCGCTGCTCGGCGGCGCGACCCGCGCGGACTCTCCGGTTGACGGCACCCCCTCCATGGGATAAAGCTAGCATCTCAGGTAGCTAGAAAATCTAGCTAAAGGGGAGGACGCCATGCGCGGCGACGGGCGCGGACGCTGGTTCGGGCTGCTGGCCATCAGCCTCGGCGTAGCGATGATCATCGTGGACGCCACCATCGTGAACGTCGCGGTGCCGCAGATCATCCGGGATCTCGACATCACCTCCACCGACGCGCAGTGGGTGCAGGAGGCGTACACCCTGGTCTTCGCCGCGTTGCTGCTGGTCGCCGGCCGCTTCGCCGACCGGTCCGGGCGGCGGCGGATGTTCCTCGTCGGCGTCACCGTGTTCGTGGTCGCCAGCGTGCTCGCCGCCCTCGCCGGCTCCGGCGAGACGCTGATCGCCGCCCGCGTGCTCCAGGGCGTCGGCGGGGCGATGATGCTGCCCACCTCGCTCTCCCTGCTCAACGCCAACTTCACCGGCCGGGAGAAGGGCATCGCATTCGCCGTCTGGGGCTCCACGATCGGTGGCGCTGCGGCGCTCGGGCCGCTGCTCGGCGGCTGGCTCACCACCACGTACTCCTGGCGGTGGGCCTTCGGCATCAACGTCCCGGTCAGCCTGGCCGTGATCGTGGCGACGCTCGTGCTGGTGGCCGAGTCCCGCGACGAGCGGGCCGAGCGCGGCCTGGACCTGCTCGGCGCGCTGCTCTCGGTGGTCGGCATGACCGGCGTGGTCTTCGCGCTGATCGAGGGCCGCACCTACGGCTGGTGGGAGCGGGAGCGGCCGTTCAGCCTCTTCGGGCTGGACTGGACCGCGTCGATCTCGCCGGTGCCGGTGGCCGCGCTGGTCGGCCTCGTCGCGCTCGGGATCTTCCTGGCCCAGCAGGTACGCCGCAACCGGGCCGGCCGTCCCGCGCTGCTCGACCTGTCGCTGTTCGGCATCGGTTCGTTCCGCAACGGCATCCTGGCCGCCGCGATCGTCAGCCTCGGCGAATTCGGGCTGCTGTTCGCGCTGCCGCTGTGGTTCCAGAACGTGCTCGGCTACAGCGCCTTCCGCACCGGCCTGGCGCTCCTGCCGCTCGCCGTCGGCAGCTTCCTGGCCAGCGGCATCGGCGCGCCGCTGACCCAGCGCTGGGGCGCGGCCCGGGTGGTCCAGCTCGGCGTCGCCGCCGAGCTGGTCGGCGTGGCCGGGCTCGGCTTCGTGGTCGCGCCGGACACCAGCTGGTGGGCGCCGCTGGGCTTCCTGTTCGTGTACGGCGTCGGCGTCGGCCTGGCCACCGCCCAGCTCACCGGCGTCTCCCTGTCGCAGGTGCCGGTACGCCGCAGCGGCCAGGGCTCGGGCCTGCAGAGCACCGCCCGGCAGGTCGGCTCCGCGCTCGGCATCGCGGTGCTCGGCACCGTCCTCTTCGCCGGCCTCGGCGGGATCCTCGGCGACCGCCTGGCCGACCAGCCCGGGCTGACCCCCGCCCAGCGGGACCAGGTGGTGAGCGCGGTCAAGGAGAGCGCCGGTGCGGCGATCGGCGGGCTGGAGGCGGACCCGCGTACCGCGCCCATCGCCGAGGAGGCGAAGGCGGCGTTCTCCGAGGCCACCCGGTACGCCGCCTTCGCGGGCGCCGGATTCCTGCTGATCGGCCTGGTCGCCTGCCTGCGCCTGCCGACGGTGCGCGCCGAGGAGACCGGGGACAGCCCGCCCGCCGAGGCGGAGCCGGCCCGCGCCTGAGCCGCACCGGGCGGCCCCGGCCGGCTGCGGCCCGCCGGGCTCATCCGCCGAGGGTCACCGCCAGCGCCGCGGCCACGAAGACGACCTGGAGCACGGTACGGACGCCGAGCGGCGTCACCGGGCGCCCGGCGAGCGTGAGCCGTCGCCGTGCGGCCGACACGTTCGCCGGGAACATGGCGAGCATCAGCAGTGCCAGCCCGGCCGCCGCCGGGCGCGCGGTGGCCGGGAACAGCAGGGCGAGCGCGCCGGCCAGTTCCAGTACGCCGGTGACGGTGACCAGCAGATCCGGCCGGGGCAGCGACGGCGGAACCATCGCGATGAGGTCGGCGCGGCGGGACGCGAAGTGGGCCACGCCGGTCAGCACGAACATCAGCGCCAGCCCCACCCGCAGCGCGGGGTGCCACCCGTCCAGGGCGTCCACGCCGAGCAGGCCGGCGATCCGGGCCAGCGCGGTGCCGGCGAGCAGTGCGATCAGGGGTGCCATGGTCAGTCCCTCCGACTCCATTCATCTTGTCGATGACAAGATTGCGTCGGCGGGTGTCATCTTGTCAATGACAAGTTAGGGTGACGGTATGGCCTCGTACCACCACGGCGACCTCCGCCGCGTCCTGCTGAGCACCGCCGCCGAGGCGATCGCCGAGTCCGGGCCGGCCGCGCTGAGCCTGCGTGAGCTGGCCCGGCGCGCCGGGGTCTCGCACGCCGCGCCGGCGCACCACTTCGGCGACAAGGCCGGGCTGCTCACCGCGTTCGCCACCCAGGGCTTCGACCTGCTCGCCGACGCGTTGCGGCAGGCCGGGGACGACCTGCTCGACACCGGCGTGGCCTACGTCGGGTTCGCGGTGCGGCACCGGGCGCACTTCGACGTCATGTTCCGGCCCGAGCTGTACCGGGCCGACGACCCGGAGCTGGTCGCCGCCCGCGCCCGCTCCGGCGACGTGCTGCGCGAGGGGGTGACCCGGCACACCGGGCGGAAGCCGGACGCCGACGCGCTCGCCGCCTGGTCGATCGTGCACGGCTTCGCCACGCTCTGGCTCTCCGGCGCGCTGCCGCCACGGGTGGGCGACGACCCGGAGGCCGCCGCCCGTACCGTGATCAGGCGGTTGTTCGACTGAGCGGGACCGAACGTCACCAGCTCGTCGGCAGCGGCATCCCCTCGGTGTACCCGGCGGCGCTCTGCACACCGACGAGCGCCCGCTCGTGGAACTCCTCCAGGCTGCGCGCGCCCGCGTACGTGAACGCGCTGCGCACGCCCGAGATGATCTCGTCGATCAGGTCCTCGACGCCGGGCCGGTTCGGGTCCAGATACATCCGGGCCGAGGAGATGCCCTCCTCGAAGATCGCCTTGCGGGCCCTGTCGAACGCGCTGTCCTCGGCCGTACGGGCGCTCACCGCGCGCGACGACGCCATGCCGAAGCTCTCCTTGTAGCGCCGCCCGTCGGCGTCGGTGTAGAGGTCGCCGGGCGACTCGTAGGTGCCGGCGAACCAGGAGCCGATCATCACGTTCGAGGCCCCGGCCGCCAGCGCCAGCGCCACGTCCCGCGGATGGCGGACGCCGCCGTCGGCCCAGACGTGCCGCCCCAGCGAGCGGGCCGCCGCCGCGCAGTCGAGCACCGCGGAGAACTGCGGGCGCCCCACGCCGGTCATCATCCGGGTGGTGCACATCGCGCCCGGCCCGACGCCGACCTTCACGATGTCCGCGCCCGCGTCGACCAGGTCGCGTACGCCGTCGGCGGTCACCACGTTCCCGGCCGCGACCGGCACCGGCGGGTCCAGCCGGCGGACCGCCCGCAGCGCCTGGAGCATCCGCTCCTGGTGCCCGTGCGCGGTGTCCACGACGAGCGTGTCCACCCCGGCCTCCAGCAGCGCGGCGGCCTTGCCGGTGACGTCACCGTTGATGCCCACGGCGGCGGCGACGCGCAGCCGCCCCCGGTCGTCGGTGGCCGGCTTGTACAGCGTGGCGCGCAGCGCGCCCTGCCGGGTCAGCACGCCGACCAGGCGGCCGTCGTCGTCCACCACCGGTGCGAGCCGCCGCCGGCCCGCCGACAGCCTGTCGAATCCGGTACGCGGGTCCGCGTCCGCCCCGACGGTGTGCAGCTCGGTCGACATCACGTGCCGGAGCTGGGCGAAGCGGTCCACGCCGACGGTGTCCGCCTCGGTCACCACGCCCATCGGCCGGCCGTCCGCGTCGACCACGACCACCGCGCCGTGCGAGCGCTTCGGCAGCAGGTGGATGGCGTCGCCGACGGTGTCGGTCGGGCCGAGCGTGATCGCCGTGTCGTGCACCAGGTGCCGCTGCTTGACCCACCCGACCACGTCGGCGACGACCTCGATCGGGATGTCCTGCGGGATCACCGCCACCGCGCCGCGCCGGGCCACGGTCTCGGCCATCCGCCGGCCGGCGACGGCCGTCATGTTCGCCACCACGAGCGGGATCGTGGTGCCGGTCCCGTCGGTCGTGGCCAGGTCGACGTCGAGCCGGGAGCCCACCTCGGACCGGTTGGGCGCCATGAAGACGTCGTTGTAGGTCAGGTCGTGCGCGGGGACCGCGCCGTGAAGGAACCGCACCCGGCCATCATTCCCGCCCGGCGGCGCTCCCGCCTCCTGTGGTGGCTCAGACCACCCATGCCCCGCGCTGTTAAGAAGGGGCCCCTTCTCTACCTCGGGCGTTAAGAAGGGGCCCTTCCTTACACCTCAGGCGATGGTGCAGATCGCGGCGCCGGACGTGATCACCGCGCCGACCTCGGCGGCGAGCCCGCTCACCGTGCCGCCCTTGTGCGCGTGCAGCGGCTGCTCCATCTTCATCGCCTCCAGCACCACGACCAGGTCGCCCTCGGCCACCTCGTCGCCGTCCGCCACGGCGATCTTCACGATCGTGCCCTGCATCGGGGAGGTGAGCGTGTCACCGCTGACCGCGGCGCCCGCCTTGCCCCCGCCACCCCGGCGGGCCGGCTTCTTCGCGGCGGGCGCGGCTGCCGCCGTACCCGCGCCGAGCCCGGCGGGGAGGACGACCTCCAGCCGCTTGCCGCCCACCTCGACCACGACGGTCTCGCGCCCGGCGGGCTCGTCGGCGGCGCCGGCGGCGGCGGTGAAGGCCGGTACGGTGTTGTCCCACTCGGTCTCGATCCACCGGGTGTGCACGGTGAACGGCTCGGCGGCGAACGCCTCGTCGCGGATCACCAGGCGGTGGAAGGGCAGCGCTGTCGCCATGCCCTCGACCACCATCTCGTCGAGCGCCCGGCGGGCCCGCTCCAGCGCCTCGGTACGCGTCTCACCAACGATGATCACCTTGGCGAGCAGCGAGTCGAAGTTGCCGCCGATCACGTCGCCGGCCGAGATGCCGGTGTCGACCCGCACGCCCGGCCCGGAGGGCAGGCGCAGCGCGGTGACGGTGCCCGGCGCCGGCAGGAAGTTGCGGCCCGGGTCCTCGCCGTTGATCCGGAACTCGATGGCGTGCCCGCGCGGCGTCGGGTCCTCGGTGAAGCGCAGCTTCTCGCCGTCGGCGATGCGGAACTGCTCGCGGACCAGGTCGATGCCGGCGGTCTCCTCGGTGACCGGGTGCTCGACCTGGAGCCGGGTGTTGACCTCCAGGAAGGAGATCGTGCCGTCCGCGCCGACCAGGTATTCCACGGTGCCGGCGCCGTGGTAGCCGGCCTCCCGGCAGATGGCCTTGGCGCTGTCGTGGATCTGGGCCCGCTGGGCGTCGGTGAGGAACGGCGCGGGGGCCTCCTCGACCAGCTTCTGGTGCCGGCGCTGCAACGAGCAGTCCCGGGTGCCCACCACGATCACGTTGCCGTGCTGGTCGGCCAGCACCTGCGCCTCGACGTGGCGCGGCTTGTCCAGGTAGCGCTCGACGAAGCACTCGCCCCGGCCGAACGCGGCGACCGCCTCGCGGGTGGCCGACTCGAACAGGTGCGGGATCTCCTCCATGGTGCGGGCGACCTTGAGGCCGCGCCCGCCACCGCCGAAGGCGGCCTTGATGGCGACCGGCAGGCCGTGGTCGACGGCGAACGCCATCACCTCGTCGGCGTTCGCGACCGGGTCCGGGGTGCCGGGCACCAGCGGCGCGCCCGCGCGCTGCGCGATGTGCCGGGCGGTCACCTTGTCGCCCAGGTCGCGGATCGCCTGCGGGGTGGGGCCGATCCAGGTCAGCCCGGCGTCGATGACGGCCTGGGCGAAGTCGGCGTTCTCGGAGAGGAAGCCGTAGCCGGGGTGCACCGCGTCGGCGCCGGAGCGGCCCGCCACGTCGATCAGCTTGTCGATGCGCAGGTAGCTGTCGGCGGCGGTGTCACCGCCGAGCGCGTACGCCTCGTCGGCGAGCGTGGCGTGCAGGGCGTCCCGGTCGGAGTCCGCGTAGACGGCGACGCTGGCCAGCCCGGCGTCGCGGCAGGCGCGGATGACGCGGACGGCGATCTCGCCGCGGTTGGCGATGAGAACCTTGCGCACCTTGTGGCTCCTCCCGGGAGGTCGTTGCCGGGAGTTTAGCGGCCGAGCTGCGGGGCCTAACGATCGCTCAGTGTGGGATGCGGCACTGTAGTCAAACTTGGTTATTACGCTTGTCCCGTGTCGGCGACGCGGATGATGATTCTCGGCCTGGTCAGGTGGATGCAACCGGTGCACGGCTACGACGTGCGCCGCGAGCTGCTGAGCTGGAGTGCGGACAAGTGGGCGAACGTGCAACCGGGTTCGATCTACCACGCGCTGCGCAAGCTCACCGACGAAGGGCTGCTGCGGACCGTCTCGGTCGAGCAGGTGGGCGCCCGTCCGGCGCGCACCACGTACGAGGTGACGCCGAAGGGAGAGGACGAGTTCGAGACGCTGCTGCGGGCGCAGTGGTGGCAGGTGCAGGAGACACCCGATCCGTTCGTCGCGGCGTTCTCCTTCCTGCCGGCGATGCCCCGCGACGAGGCCGCGGCGGCGCTGCGCAACCGGGCGAACCTGCTCCGGGCCGGGGTCGAGTCGATGCGGGCCTCGCTCGACTCGGACTGGGTACGCACCCGCAAGCCGGTGCACGTCGGGTGGATGTTCGAGCTGTGGCTGGCCCGCGCCGAGGCGGAGACGGCCTGGTGCGAGCGGATCGCGGAGCGGATCGAGTCGGGAGTGTCGTACCTGCCCGATGGGATGGAACGGGCCGAGGGCTGGTCGGGCTGGTCCGACGGGTCTCGATGACACGACATAATCAACGTTGACCAAAAGAGCTATATCGCGTTAGCCTCGGCGGGAATCGCGGGGGATTCGTGCGTCCTCGCGGACGATCGGCGGCCGGTCAGGTCCGCCCGGACGACCAGGAGCAGAAATGATCGAGACCAGGGGGTTGCGGAAGTCGTACCGCTCCCGCGCGGGTCGCGAGACGAAGACAGTGGACGCGGTCCGCGGCGTCGACCTCGACGTCGCAGCGGGGGAGATCTTCGGCTTCCTCGGGCCCAACGGCGCGGGCAAGACCACCACGCTGCGGATGCTCGCCACGCTCATCGAGCCGGACGGCGGCGAGGCCACCGTGGCCGGGGCCGACCTGCGCAAGGATCCGGCCGAGGTGCGCCGCCGGATCGGGTACGTGGCCCAGGGCGGCAGCACCTGGGACGAGTCGAGCGCCCGCGAGGAGCTGGTGCTCCAGGCCCGCCTCTACGGCATCGGCAAGGCCGAGGCGCACCGCCGTGCCGAGCGCGCGCTCGAAGCCTTCCAGCTCACCGAGTACGCCGACCGCAAGTGCAAGACCTACTCCGGCGGCCAGCGCCGGCGCGTCGAGATCGCGCTCGGCATCATCCACGAGCCGAAGATCGTCTTCCTGGACGAGCCGACCACCGGCCTCGACCCGCAGAGCCGTGCACACATGTGGGACGAGATCCGGCGGCTGCGTACCGAGGGGATGACCGTCTTCATCACCACGCACTACCTGGACGAGGCGGACGCGCTCTGCGACCGCATCGCGATCATGGACCACGGCGAGGTGGTCGCCGAGGGCACACCGGCCGAGCTGAAGCGGGAGATCTCCGGCGAGGTGGTGATCGTCGGCCTGGACGCCCCGAGCACCCCGCGCGCCGCCGAGCTGCTCGACACCGAGGCGTACGTGAGCAAGCTGGAGACCGTCGACGAGGGCGGCCTGCGCCTCTACGTCGACGAGGGCGCCACCGCCATCCCGCAGGTGCTGCGCCGGCTCGACCACGCCGGGCTGGATCTGCGCTCGATCGAGCTGCACCGCCCCAGCCTCGACGACGTCTTCCTCACCAAGACCGGCCGCTCGCTGCGCGAGTCCTGACCACCGGAGAAGCTGTCATGAAACTCGCCCGCGACACCTGGCTGATCTTCCAGCGCCAGACGCAACTGCTGCTGCGCAACCCGGTATGGATCTTCGTCGGTGTCTTCCAGCCGGTGATGTACCTGCTCCTGTTCGCCCCGCTGCTCAAGCCCGCGCTGAACGCACCCACCCAGGCCGCCGCGTACAAGATCTTCGTACCCGGCCTGCTCGTGCTGCTGGCCATCTTCGGCGGCCTGTTCCAGGGCTTCGGCCTGATCGCCGAGCTGCGCGCCGGCGTGATCGAGCGCTCCCGGGTCACCCCGGTCAGCCGGCTCGCTTTGCTGCTCGGCCGCTCGCTGCGCGACGTGGTCTCGCTGATCGCGCAGGCGATCATCATCACGCTGCTGGCGCTCGCGTTCGACCTGCGCGTGTTCATCGGCAACCTGCTCCTGGCGTACCTGATGCTCGCCCTCATCGCGCTGATGACCTCGGCCGTCTCCTACGGCATCGCGCTCAAGGTCAAGAGCGAGGACGCGCTCGCCCCGCTGATGAACACGGTCGCGCAGCCGGTGCTGCTGCTCTCCGGCATCCTGCTGCCGCTCACCTTCGCCCCCGGCTGGCTCCAGGGCGTGGCCAAGTGGAACCCGTTCTCCTGGGCGGTCGAGGGCACCCGCGCGCTGTTCAACGGCGACCTCGGCAACGACCGGGTCTGGCAGGGCCTCGGCATCATCGCGGTGCTCGCCGCCGCAGGCGTGTTCTGGGCCGCCCGCCAGTTCGCCCGCAGCGTCCGCTGAGCAGGGGAGACCTAGCTCTCAGCAGGGGCGGGACACCGGCCGGGCGCGCGTAGCGTGGGCCGGTGCCCCGCCTCACCCGTGACCGGATCACCTGGCTGACCTACGCCCAGCTCGGTCTGTGGGGCTTCTTCCTCTACGGGTTCGGCCCGGTCGTACCCCTGCTCCGCGACGAACAGGGCACCAGCGCCGCCGTCGCCGGCCTGCACAGCACCGGTATCGCGGTGGGCGCGCTCGCCGGCGGCGCGCTGTTCGCCCCGGTCGCCCGCCGCCTCGGCCGTGGCCCGGCCATCTGGCTCGGCCTCGCCGGCGTCGCCGCCGGCGTGACCGCGCTCGGCCTGCTCCGCCCGCTGCCGGCCACGCTCGCCGCCGTCGCGGTCATCGCCACCTTCGGCATGATGGTCGTCAGCGGCGTGAGCGTGGTGCTCACCGCCCGGCACGGCCCCACCGCCCCGGCCGCGCTCACCGAGGCCAACGCGGCCTGCGCCGGCATGGGCATCCTGGCGCCGCTGACCATCGGCGCCACCGTCGACGCCGGCCTCGGCTGGCGACCCCTGATGGCCGTCGAGGTCGGGCTGATCACGCTTGTCGCGCTGGCCGCCCTGACCTTCCGGGTACGCGGGCCGAAACGCGCCACCGCTGACGCGGCTGCCGGCACACCCGTGCCCGTGGCCGCCGCCACCCGGGTGCCCGCCGTCCCCGCTTCCGGGGTTTCCGAAGCCGTCGTGCCCGCTCCCGTCGTGCCCGCTCCCGTCGTGCCCGCTCCGGTCGTTCCCCCCTCCGGCGAGCCCGGTTCCTCCGGCTCCGGTGCGGCGGGGCGGCTGCCGCGTGCGTACTGGATCGCCTGGGTCTTGATGTCCGTCACCGGGTCGATCGAGGTGTGCCTGTCACTGTGGACAGCTGACGTGCTGCGGACCCACGCCGGGCTGAGCGCGGGCGGGGCGTCGGCGGCGGTCGCCGCGATCGTCTGCGGCATGTTCGCCGGCCGGATCGCCGGTGGCCGGGCCGCGTTGCGCTGGGCGCCGGTACCGCTGCTGCTCGGCGCGCTCGCCGTCTCGATGGCCGGGTTCACGCTGTTCTGGGGCAGTACCGTCGGCTGGCTCGCGGTCACCGGGCTGGTCGTGCTCGGGCTCGGCAACGCGCTGCACTACCCGTTGGCGATCTCGATCGCGCTCGCCGTCGCCGGTCCGGCCGCCGACAAGGCGGCGGGCTGGTCCGCGTACTCGATGGGTGTGGGTTTCGGGATCGCGCCGGTGGCGCTCGGGTGGGTGGCCGACGGCGTCGGCCCGCACCCGGCGTTCCTGCTGCTGCCCGCGTTCATCGCGGTCGCGGTGCTGCTGACGGTGCGGCTGGGACGTGCCCTGCCCGCGCCGGTCCGCACGGCTTGATCGACTCCATGTCGGCGAGGTGGCGGTATCCGGCGCTCAGGGATCCCGCCACTTCGGGGAGGTTGTGCTCGGCCGGCTAGAGCACCCGGGCGAGCGTGACGCCGTCGGCGATGGGCAGCATGACCGCCTCGACGCGGACATCAGCGATCACCGCGTCGTTGAACGCGGCGATGGCCCGGTCGTCGGCGTTGCGCGGGGCGAGCACCCGGCCGTCGCGCAGCGTGTTGTCGACGGCGATCACCGCGCCGGGACGCATGCGGGGCACCAGCTCGTCCCAGTAGACCGGGTAGCCGACCTTGTCCGCGTCGATGAACGCGAAGTCCAGGTAACGCTCGCGGGGCAGCTCGCGCAGCGTCTCGGCGGCCGGGCCGATGCGCAGCTCGATGCGGTCCTGCACACCGGCGCGCTGCCAGTAGCGCCGGGCCACGCCCGTGTACTCCTCGGAGATGTCGAAGCAGGTCAACCGGCCGCCCTCGGCCAGCCCCCGGGCGATCGCCAGCGAGGAGAGGCCGGTGAACGTGCCGACCTCGACCGCCTGCCGTACGCCGAGCAGCCGGGTCAGGAACGTCAGGAACGCGGCCTGTTCGGGCGCTACCTGCATGACCGCCTCGGAGGGCAGGGCCGCCCGGGTCTCCTCGGCCAGCTCCTGGACGATCTCGTCCGGGGCGGACCCGTGGGCCACCAGGTAGGCGTGCAGTTCCGGGGTGAGCGGCAGCGGCTTCGTGGTCATGTCCGGACGTTAGCCGAGATGCTCGATCTCCTGGCCCCCGGGCGCGACCTTCGTCCACAGGTCGACGATGCTCAGCTCCACCTCGGCGAGCAGCCGGCGCAGCAACGGCAGGGACAACCCCACCACCGTGCCCGGATCACCCTCGATCCCGGTCAGGAACGCCCCGCCCAGCCCGTCGATGGTGAACGCGCCCGCCACGGCCAGCGGCTCGCCCGTCGCCACGTACGCGGCGATCTCGTCGTCGCTGATGTCGGCGAAGTGCACGGTGGTCGAGGCGACGGCCTCTGCGCGGGACTCGTGGGTCACGTCGATCAGGCAGTGCCCGGTGTGCAGGACGCCGCTGCGCCCGCGCATCCGCTGCCACCGCCGGGTGGCGTCCGCTGCGTCATCGGGCTTGCCGAGAATCTCACCGTCGAAGGCGAGCACCGAGTCGCAGCCGAGCACCAGCGTGCGCTCGTCCGGCGAGGGCCGCAGCCGATCGCGTACCGCCTGCGCCTTCAGCCGGGCCAGCTCCAGGCACAGATCCTCGGCCCGATCGCTCACCACCTGCGACTCGTCCACGCCGCTGACCAGCACCTCCGGCTCGATCCCGGCGGCCTGGAGCAACTTGCGGCGGGCGGGGGACTGCGAGGCGAGCACGAGGCGCACCGCTACGGAGGTCGACACCCCGCCGACGCTACCGGCTGACCCTCGGCGGCGGGTCGTCGGCACGTCGGCGGCGCCGCCAGAACAGGTAGCCGCCGCCCGCCGCCACCAGCACACCGAGGGTGGCGAGCCCGCGTACCGTCGCGCTGCCGTCGTCGCCCTTGTCGGGCGCTGCCTCCGCCGACGCGGGTGGCGTGACGTTGGAGGACTCGAAGCCGAGCGGCGGTACGTCGGCGGTGAGCGCGGCGACCAGGTCGATGACGCCGTAGCCGTACTGGTCGTCGCGACCAGGTGGTCCCTTGTCGACGGCGGTGGCGGTCAGGCGGTGGGCGACTTCCTGGGCGGGCAGATTGGGGTACTTGGAGCGGATGAGAGCAGCAGCCCCGGCAACGATCGCAGTCGCATCGGATGTGCCGGTGCTCCGGCGGTACCGACCTGCGAGGCTTGTGGTGTAAATGTCGACTGCAGGTGCGAGAATATCTACATCCGCCCCCGAGACCGAGAATTCGGTCTTGTTGCCTTGCCTATCAACGCCGCCTACGGCGATCACGCCTTGCTCGGATGCCGGATAGCTAATCGATGTTTCGCTTGGGATGTTTCCAACGGCTGCTACTACGACGATATTCGCATCAAGTGCGGACTTTATTGCGGATTGCAGGCGAGGGGTGGGAATGCTGGCCGCAGAGATGCTAACTACATCCACATGTTGAGCTGTTGCATACTCAATGCTGGCCGCTAAATCATCGGGTTGGCCCAGTCCGTTGGTTGGTGTGTCGAAGATTGGGAGAATCTTGGATCTAGGTGCCACTCCGAGCGCGCCGCGAGTGCCTCCTCGCCCATGCGCCGCGATGAGGCCAGCCATGCCGGTGCCGTGGCTATTCGTGTCTCGAAGGCCGTCTCCGCTTCCTCCCGTGATCACGTCTGTTCCTGGCAGCAAGTTCTTCTGTAGGTCCGGGTGAGCCTCCACTCCAGTATCTGGAACTGCTACAACGATCCCCTCGCCCTGACTAATTTTGTGAGCTTCTGCAGCCTTCAAGAAGCCTAGATGCCACTGGTCGCCTCTCACCCGCTCCGACCCGTCCGAGGCGGGCAGCAAGGCCGATGTCGCCAGGCCAGTGAGTGAGATTGCGAGTGACGCGGCTAGGTTTCGCGCCACCAAAAGCGCGTAGGACATCACCGATTGAAGCCTATGGCAGGCCCCGGATCGATCGGTCCCTCGTCAGGTGGCTCCAATATTGGATTCACGCCGCGTTCGACTTCCCAGGGGTTGTCCGGATCCCAGCGTCGCTCCAAGTCTGTATCCAGGCCTTTGCTGTTCTGCCGCCCGTGGGCGGGAGACAAGCCGGGAGCGCCGCCAAGAGGGGTCAACCCAGGTGTGCCGATTTGTGGACCTCTCCCCGTGTTCGGACGAGATCCTGCAGCGCCTGTCGGCGCAGTGCCGGCCGCGCCTCCCCCGATAACTCCACCTGGAGGATTAGCGCGCCTAGTGGGGCCTCCCATGCCGGGCTGGCCGAGGGGAACTCCCGGAATCATCCCGTTCGTTCCGGTCGGACGCGGTGGAAGCGGTCGGTTAGTGCTCTTTCCAGCAACTGGATCATTCCCGAGTGGGCCCAAACTGGTGCCGCGATTGAGTGCCGAGGGAAGGGGGGCACCGGGAGTGCCAGAGGGTGTATTAGGAGTAGCAGGGGATGCGGTTCCAGGCGGCATCGCTTGGACGGGCGTTCCTGGACCCGCATTGCCTAGGATCGGACCTCCGCCTATAACGCCGCTTGTAGAAGGGCTGCCTGGATGAACTGGCGGGCTCGTTGCGACGCTCGGTCGACGCCCGCTGATCGGCGTGGATGGAGTAATCGGGACTGCGACGATAGGAGGAATGATTGGTGCCGGATCCGATCCAAGATACGGGTCAGACGAATGTGGGTCGGCCCGTGGCGCCGGCCGGACTGGTACTGGTGGGCGTTGGAGCATGACCTGGGCGTGCTGGAGTTCGCCGCTCAACCCCGTCATCAACCCGCGCGCCCGTACGTTCAACTGCTCCAGGTCGTCGTCCGTCACCGGGGGCCGCTCCGGCAACCGGCTGCCCGCCACCGCCTTCGGGTCGGCGATCGTCGCCTCGTACGCCTGCTTCTGCCGCAGCTTCTTCTCGTACTCCTCGTGCAGTGGTTGCAGCTCGGCCCGCGCGCTGCCGATGGCGCGTGCGGCGGCCGCCAGCGCGTCGTAGTTCGCGGCGGCGGCGTCGTGGGTGCGCTGTACGCGGTCGATGAGCTGGTCGAGTTCGGCGATGTACGCCCGCGCGGCGGCGTTGGTCTCCGGCGGCCACGCCTCGGCGAGGCCACGCCGGTATTCCCGCAGGCGGCTCAGGTGGGCCAGGGCGAGGTCGCAGACCTTGCGCCAGCCCGCGACCTGCTTCCACTGGCCTGCGGTGTCCTGGTCCTGCACGCACGCCCACATGCTGAGGACGTCCATCATCCGCCAGTCGGTCAGCCCGGAGGTGCGTCCGCTGCCCCGTTCGATCACGGCAGGATCACCCGGCTCTGTTCGGGGGCGGTGGGGTCGGCCAGTGGTGGCATCGGGCGGGCGACGGTGGCGGAGGGGCCGGCGAGTGCCCGTTCCACGTCGGCCACGCGGGCGGAGGAGAACGCGTCGGCGTCGCCGTAGCGGGCGGCGATCCGCCCGGCGGCGTCGGCGAGCCGCCCGGTCGCCGGTGCGAGATCCCAGACCGCGCTCACCGCCGCGGTCTGGGTGTCGTGGTGGGCCTGAAGGAACTGGACCAGCTCGATGAAGGCGTCGGCCGGGTTGGGCACCGGCGCCTTCATGTCGTCGGCGATGTAGGACAGGTGCGGCGAGTAGTTGCGCGTCACCTCGTCCTGGAGGCGGTCGGCGAACTCCCGCATCTGTCGGATGTCGGCCTCGATGCCGCCGTAGCCGCGCAGCCAGCCGGCTGGCTGGTTGTCCTCCGGGATCATCGGAGCCTCCTGCCCGTCACCACACGGTTTCCCTGAGTGAGGTTAATGGCTCGACGCTGATCCCGGCAGCCCCGCCCCGTCGCCGCGAGCGGGAGGTGAGGTCAGCGGGGGAGGCCGGAGGCCCGCCACGCGCCGGGGCCCGCGACGGGCCCGGCCAGGGCGGGGCGTGCGCTGCGCGCCCACTGCGACACGGGGGCCGGCGCGGCGGCCTGGGCCGGGCGGGTGCGCACCACGATCGCGCCGACCAGAGCGGCCAGCTCCTCGGCGGTGGGCACGCCACGGACGATCCGGAACAGCGGCTCCTCGGCAGACATGACCCCAGGGTACGCGTCACGAATTCGACCTTCGCCGTACAGTGGCGTGCCGACGGTGTGGGCGTCGCAGCGGCCGGGTACGGTTTCTGCGATGTCGAACGCGCTCCCCCAACTCGTCGCCGACCGGTACCGGCTTCTCACGCCGCTCGGTCAAGGCGGCATGGGCCGCGTCTGGAAGGCGCGGGACGAGGTGCTGCACCGGGACGTGGCCATCAAGGAACTGGTCCCGCCCCCCGGCCTCACCCCGGAGGAGCGCCGCGAGATGCGCGAGCGCTCGCTGCGTGAGGCGCGGGCGATCGCCCGCCTCAACAACATCAACGTGGTCCGCATCTTCGACGTGCTGCGCACCGACGGCGATCCGTGGATCGTCATGGAGTACGTGGCGTCGAAGTCGTTGCAGGACACCATCGCCGAGGACGGCCCGGTCACCCCGGCCAAGGCGGTCGAGATCGGCCTCGGTGTGCTGAACGCGCTGAAGGCCGCGCACAAGGCCGGCATCATGCACCGCGACGTCAAGCCGGGCAACGTGCTGCTCGGCGAGGACGGCCGCGTGGTGCTCACCGACTTCGGGCTGGCCACCATCCCCGGCGACCCGAACGTGACGCGCACCGGCATGGTGCTGGGCTCGCCCGCGTACATCTCGCCGGAGCGTGCCCGCGACGGCACTGCCGGCCCGGAGGCCGACCTCTGGTCGCTCGGCGCCACGCTCTACGCGGCCGTCGAGGGCAAGTCGCCGTACGCGCGCCCGTCGGCGATCGCCACGCTCGCGGCGCTCGCCACCGAGCCGATGCCGCCGCCGCGCAACGCCGGGCCGCTCAAGCCGGTGCTCCAGGGCCTGCTGCGCAAGGACCCGGACGAGCGGATCACCGCCGAGGTGGCGGAGCGCATGCTGCGCAAGGCCGCCGGCCGTCGCGCCAAGAGCATCTCGCTGCTGGACGGCGTACGCCGGCCCGGGCCGAACGGTCCGCGCGTGCCGCGCCCGCCGCTGGTGCCCGCGCCGCGCCCCGCCGACCAGGCCGAACGCGCCGCGTCCGGGGTCGCCGCAACCGGGGGTACGGCGGCAGCCGCCGACCCGACGGCGAAGGTGCCGGCGCCCACCTCGGACGCCGGGCCCACCGCGAAGGTGACCCCGCCGCCCGCCGACCCGACGGCGAAGCTCGACCCGGCGCCCTCGGCCGACGAGACGCTTGTGGACGACGAGGCGCGGGTGGACGGCGTCGACCCGGCGCTGGACGAGACGCGGCTCGACGGCGAGCCGGTCACCGACACCCCGGCGCCGGTGAGCCCGGCCGCGTCCGGCTCCGCGCCGGTCAGCCCGGCTCCGGCTTCACCCGATCCCGCGCCGTCGACCGGCCGGGCGACGGTGCTGCCGGTCGAGAAGTCCGCGCCCAACCGCCGCAACCTGCTGATCGGCGCGCTGGTCCTGCTGCTGCTCGTCGGCCTGGTGGTGGCCGTGCCGCTGCTGAACAACGGTGACGACGGCGACGGCGGTGAGCCGACGGCCGGCACCTCGGCGTCGGTGGCGCCGCCGCCCGCGCCGAGCGAGAGCGCGTCGCCGAGCGCCCCGGCGGCCAGTGCGTCGGCCAGCCCCACGCCGTCGGCCAGCCCGTCGGCGTCCGGGGCCGCGTTGCCGGCCGGCTGGCGCCTCTACACCGGCCCGAACGGCTTCAAGGTGCCGATCCCGGAGAACTTCCAGGCGCGGGTCGGCGGGGACAACGTCGTGCTCTACGAGGTCGGCGGCAGCCGGCGGGTGCTGTTCATCCAGTGGACGTCCGATCCGAAGCCCGACGCGTACACCGACTGGCAGAAACAGGAGCCGTACCGCGCGTCGCGTGTGCGGGGCTACAAGCTGGTCGGCATCACCAAGTGCGACGGCTACTACCGCACCTGCGCCGACTGGGACTGGCTGGAGACGCGCAACGGCGACACCCGCTTCCACGTCCGCAACCGGGGTGTGGCGACCGCCAGCAACCGGGGCTTCGCGTTGCGCTGGGAGGTGCCCGCAAAGGACTGGGACGCCAACCTGGCCAACTGGGAGATCATCACCAAGGGCTTCGTGCCGGACCGCAGGAACTGACCGGGAATCCCGCGGTTACGAAACTCGCTCGCATGGCTTTCCGTCGTCGGGGGTATGAATCCCTCCGACGACGGAAGGAGGCGCGACATGGGTTACCGACGGAGGTACACCGGCCCGCGGCTGGCACTGTGGATGCTCGTGGCGCTCGGCGACGTCGTACTGCTCCTGATCAGCGCCGGCCTGTCCGCGCCGGTCGCGGTCCTCGGCGTGCTGACGCTCACGGTCGTGGGCGTGGCGGTGTGGCGCCTGACGCGCCGCACGCCGGTGCCCGTCCCGGCCACCGCGCGCCGCAGAGCCTGACCTCGGGTACGACGACAGCGGGACCGCCTCGTGATGAGGCGGTCCCATTGCTTTCGCGCGCCGGTCAGGTGTTGTTGGCCAGCGCGATCAGCCGGCTGCGGTCACCGTTCCAGTAGTTGCGGTCGACGTTGCCGCTGATCCCGGAGACGGCGCCGGTGCTGGTGTACTGCCAGAAGCTCCACACCGGGGCGCCGGCCGGCAGCGTGCCGGGCGTGCTGGCCCAGCGGGCGAGCCACAGCGGGTGGTTGGCCCACGGGCCGGTCCAGCTGCCCGTGCACTGGTTCCACCAGCTCGTGGTGGTGTAGATGACCGCGTACCGGCCGGTGCGGGAGCGGTAGGTGTTGAGGAAGTCCTGGATCCAGTTGCGCATGCCGGTGGTGCTCAGGCCGTAGCAGTAGCCGCCGCTGTACGGGTTGCCCTCGATGTCCAGCGCGGCGGGAAGCGTACGGCTGTCCGCCGACCAGGCGCCACCGTTGCTGGCCAGGTAGTTGGCCTGGGTGGAACCGGCGGAGATGTTCGGCCGGGCGAAGTGGTACGCCCCGCGGATCACCCCGGCGTTGTACGCGTTGACGTAGTTCGCGTTGAAGTTCGGGTCCTTGTAGCTCGTGCCCTCGGTGGCCTTGATGAAGGCGAACTGGATACCCGAGTTGCGCACGCTGGTCCAGTTGATGCTGCCCTGGTAGCGGGAGACGTCGATCCCGGGCGTGGTCGCGGCGGCGGCCGGTCCGGCGGTCGCCACGAGGGCCGCGGCCGCGGTGGCGGCGGCGGCCAGGCCGGCGGCGAGAAGCCGGCGTACGGAGAGTCTGGTGCTGGGCATGGTTGCCTCCAGAGGGACGTCCGTCTATTGACGCCCATCTTTGGAGCTTAGTGCCCTAGATCGCAATAGGGGGAAAGGAAATTTTCATCGACGGCTGTCGTTCGCCCAGGTGGCGCGGCAGGTGCGGATCAGCGCAGGTCGCTCGGGTCCATCGCCCAGCGGAACGGCTCGGTGACACTCAGCGTCTCGCCCGCCTTGGCGACGGCATCCTCGACGTAGTGCGCGCCGTCGAGCCGGTGCAGCCGCAGCGAGTGCCTGTCGCCGTCCTGCTCGACGAGCAGATACCACGGGATTCGGGCGATCGCGTAGAGCTGCATCTTCAACACCCGGTCGACCGGTAGGCTCCCCGCCCATGCCCCTGATCGACGGTCTCACCACGCTCTGGGACACGCTGACCAGCGCCCAGCCGGACCCGCCGCCGCTGCTCGTGGTGGTCACCGCCGTGGTCGCGCTCGCGGTGGTCGTGGCCCGGCTGCCCTGGCGGATCGCCCGTAACGCGGTGACCATCGCGCACGAGGGCGGCCACGCGCTCGTCGCGCTGCTCACCGGCCGGCGGCTGCACGGCATCCGGCTGCACTCGGACACCTCCGGACTGACGCTCTCCGCCGGCCGTCCCACCGGGTCGGGGATGATCCTCACGCTGCTCGCCGGGTACGTCGCGCCGTCGCTGCTCGGCCTCGGCGGCGCGTGGCTGCTGGCCGGGAACCGGATCACGCTGCTGCTGTGGCTCGCGGTGGCGCTGCTGCTGGCCATGCTGGTGATGATCCGCAACCTGTTCGGCGTGCTGTCGCTACTCGTCACCGGCGGCGTGGTGCTCGCCGTCTCCTGGTACACCTCGCCCGAGGTGCAGGCCGCGTTCGCCTGGACGTCGGTGTGGTTCCTGCTGATCGGCGGCGTACGGCCGGTGTTCGAGCTGCACCGGCAACGCGCCCGGGGCCGGATGCCGCAGTCCGACGCCGACCAGCTCGCCCGGATCACGCCGTTCCCGGCGCTGTTCTGGGTGGGCGTGTTCCTGTTGGTGAGCGTGGGCGCGCTGGCCGCCGGAGCGCTGCTGCTGGCCGGCCCGATCCTGGCCGACGCGGGGCTCACCGGCTGACCGTGCCGAGCCGCACCGCTGCGAGCCGCGCCGAGCCGGCCCGCAGCGTGCCGCATCGCGTCGCGGAGCGGGCCGCTACGGGGCAGGGCAGAATCGGACCGTGCGATACGTGATCATCGGAGCGGGCGCGGTCGGCGGCACCATGGGCGTACTCCTGGCCGACGCCGGCCACGACGTGACGCTCGTGGCCCGTGGCGCGCATCTGGACGCGTTGCGGGAGCGGGGTCTGACGCTGCGCACGCCGGACCGCGAGGTGACGGGCCGGCTCCCGGCGGTCGCCGGGCCGGACGGGCCGCCACTGCCGGCGGACACCGTGCTGGTCCTCACCGTGAAGTCGCAGGACACCGTGGCGGCGCTCGACGTCTGGGCGGACGCCCCGGTCGAGGGCGGCGGGACAGCAGGCGAACGGCTGCCGGTCGTGCTGGCCCAGAACGGCGTCGCGAACGAGCCGGCCGCGCTGCGGCGCTTCGCCCGCGTACACCCGGTCTGCGTGTGGCTGCCCGCCACCCACCTGGAGCCGGGCGTGGTGGTCGCCAACGGCCATCCGCATCCGGGCATGCTGCACATCGGCCGCTACCCGAGCGGCGCCGACGACACCAGCCGCGCGGTCGCCGCCGACCTGACCGCCGCCGGGTTCGTCGCGCCGGTCCGCGACGACGTGATGCGCTGGAAGTACGGCAAGCTGCTCGCCAACCTCGGCAACGGCCTCCAGGCGCTGCTCGGCCGGGACGTGCCCGAAGCCCTGTCGAAGCGGGTACGCGCCGAGGGCGAGGCGGCGCTCGCCGCCGCCGGCATCGCCCACACCACCGTCCAGGAGGAGGCCGCCGAACGCGGCGACCGGGTGTCGCACCGGCCGGTGGGCGGCGAGGAGCGCTCCGGTGGCTCCACCTGGCAGAGCCTGGCCCGTGGTGCGGGCTCGGTCGAGACCGACCACCTCAACGGCGAGATCGTGCTGCTCGGGCGCCTGCACGGCGTGCCCACCCCGGCCAACGCGGCGGTGCAGACGGCGGTCCGCCGGGCGGTCCGCGACCGGATCCCGGCCGGTGGCTTCCCGCTGAGCGAACTGGAGAAATTGCTCGGCTGAGCGGGCAACCCGCGCCGCGTCGCCAGGCGTGTCCCCTCACGAACACGGGGAGGTGGCAGGTGCCCGACAGCGACGGCTTCGACGAGTTCTACCGGGGCAGCCGGCAACGGCTGCTCGGCTTCGTCTACGTGCTCACCGGTGACCTCGCCGAGGCGCAGGACGCCGTGCAGGAGGCGTACATCAGGGCCTGGCAGCGGTGGTCCACGGTGCGCGGGTACGACGACCCGGAGGCATGGGTACGGGTGGTGGCGAGCCGGATCGCGGTGAGCCGCTGGCGGAGCCTGCGCAGCCGGGCGCGCGCCTACCTGCGGCACGGCGCCGTGGCGGACGTGCCGGCGCCGAGCACCGAGACGCTGGACGTGGTCGCCGCGCTGCGCCGGCTGCCCGAGGCCCAGCGCACCGCGATCGCCATGCACTACCTGCTCGGCATGCCGGTGGCCGAGGTGGCGCGGGAGACCGAGGCACCGGTCGGCACCGTCAAGGCCCGGCTCTCCCGGGGGCGGACCGCGCTCGCCGGGCTGCTCGCCGTGGTGGACCTGGAAGAGGAGGCGGCAGATGCCTGACGACGTCGCACTCGTGGAGTTGCTGCACCGGGATCTGCGCAACGTCACCTGGCCGGAGCCGGAGGCGATCCGGGCCACCGCCCGGCGGCGCAGCCGCCGCTCCGCCGCGCTCGCCGCAGCCTCGGTGGTGGTCGTCGCGGCGCTCACCGCGACCCTCGTGGACCGAGCAGGTGCGCCGCCACCGCCCGCCGCCGGCGCCGTCGACGGGCCGCGGGAGATCGTGGCCGAGGCGATGCTGGAGCCGGCGGACGTCCCCGTTCCCACAGGCGAGCGGCTCAGCGAGACCGGCCTCGACGAGCCGGTCCGGGTCGACGACCTGCTTCAGGTCTGCGCCCGGGAACAGGGGCGGCCGGCTGAGGAACCGCGCTCGCGCTACTCACGGGGGCAGACCCTGATGGAACCGCCGACCGAGCCCGCGACGACGATCGGATCGGTCCTCACCCAGGACGTCTACCGGATGGAGCCAAGCGAGGCGGGCCGGTTCGTCACCGACCTGGAGGGCACTGTCGCGGCCTGCGGCGCGTGGCGGACGACGGGCCAGGCCTACACCGAGCGGGGGATGGTCAGCGCGGATGTCGTGCACCGCTGGTACGTCGCGGCGACCGGCTTCGCCGGAGACCAGGCGCTGCTGCTGCGGCACGAGGCGAGCGTGCCGCCCGACGAGACGACCGGCCGGCCGCCCGGCTACGCGCCGTTGTTCGAGGACCGGCTGGTCGTACGGGTGGGTGACCTCGTGACGGTGCTGATCCCGTCCGGCCGGCTGCGGACCGACCTGCCCGAGGGTCAGGTGCCCGAGGCCAGGGTGACCGAGGAACAGGTGCGGCAGATGGCGCAGGTCGCGGCCGAGCGGATGTGCGTGGCCGCGAACCCGGGCTGCTGACGCCGGTGCCCCCGCCGCCTCGACGTCGGGGGCACCGGGCCGGCTACAGCGGGATGTTGCCGTGCTTCTTCGGCGGCAGCGTCTCGCGCTTGGTGCGCAGCACCCGCAGCGCCCGCACGATCTGGGTACGCGTCTCGTGCGGTGGGATGACCCCGTCCACGTAACCGCGCTCGGCGGCGATGTACGGGTTGGCGAGCGTGTCCTCGTACTCGGCGATCTTCTCGGCGCGGACGGCGGCCGGATCCTCGGCGTTCGCCAGCTCCGAACGGTAGAGGATGTTCACCGCGCCCTGCGCGCCCATCACCGCGATCTGCGCGGTCGGCCAGGCGAAGTTCAGGTCCGCGCCCAGGTGCTTGGAGCCCATCACGTCGTACGCGCCGCCGTACGCCTTGCGGGTGATGACGGTGACCTTCGGGACGGTGGCCTCGGCGTACGCGTAGATGAGCTTCGCGCCGCGGCGGATGATGCCGTCCCACTCCTGGCCGGTGCCGGGCAGGAAGCCGGGCACGTCCACGAAGGTGAGCACCGGGACGTTGAACGCGTCGCAGGTGCGCACGAACCGGGCCGCCTTCTCCGACGCGGCGATGTCGAGCGTGCCGGCGAACTGCATCGGCTGGTTCGCCACCACGCCCACCGGGCGTCCCTCGACGCGGCCGAAACCGACCACCATGTTCTGCGCGTACAGCGGCTGCACCTCGAGGAACTCGCCGTCGTCGAGCACGTGCTCGATGACCCGGTGCATGTCGTACGGCTGGTTCGCCGAGTCCGGGATCAGCGTGTCCAGCTCCCGGTCCTCGTCCGTGACGTCGAGGATCGCCGGCGCGTCGAAGACCGGCGGCTCGTCCAGGTTGTTCGACGGCAGGTACGACAGCAGCGCCTTGACGTACTCGATCGCGTCCTCCTCGTCGGTGCCGAGGTAGTGCGCGTTGCCGCTGCGGGTGTTGTGGGTACGGGCGCCGCCCAGCTCCTCCATGCCCACGTCCTCGCCGGTGACCGTCTTGATCACGTCGGGGCCGGTGATGAACATGTGCGAGGTCTGGTCGACCATGACGGTGAAGTCGGTGACCGCCGGGGAGTAGACGGCGCCACCCGCGCACGGGCCCATGATGAGCGAGATCTGCGGGATGACGCCGCTGGCCCGGACGTTGCGGAAGAAGATCTCGCCGTAGAGGCCGAGGGACGTGACGCCCTCCTGGATCCGCGCGCCCCCGGAGTCGTTGATGCCGACGACCGGGCAGCCGATCTTCATGGCGAGGTCCATCAGCTTGACGATCTTCTCGCCGAAGACCTCGCCGAGGGAGCCGCCGAAGACGGTGAAGTCCTGCGAGAAGACGCAGACCTGCCGGCCGTCCACGGTGCCGTAGCCGGTCACCACGCCGTCCCCGTACGGGCGGGTCCTCTCCAGCCCGAAGTTGGTCGAGCGGTGCCGGGCGAACTCGTCCAGCTCGACGAACGAGCCCTCGTCGAGGAGCATCTCGATCCGCTCGCGGGCGGTCTTCTTGCCCCGCGCGTGCTGCTTCTCGACCGCCCGTGCCGACCCGGCGTGCACCGCCTCGTCGAGCCGTCGCTCCAGGTCCGCCAGCTTGCCGGCGGTCGTGTGGATGTTGAACCCGGTCTCGGTAGTCACCCGTGGAATATAACGATGGTTCAGGTGTCTGAGGCTGTGCAGTGCGCCTCACCGCTTCGCGGCGACCGGCGGGCCGGGTGGCCGTAGGCTGGCGGGATGCCCGGCTCGCCGTACACCGATCTGGACCGACCGCCGCTGTCGGCGGCCCGGCTGCGGCGCGCGCTGGTCGCCCCGCACGGGCCCTGGCGCCGCCTGGACCTGCTGGCCGAGACCGGCTCGACGAACGCCGACGCGGTGGCCGCGGCGCGCACCGGCGAGCCGGAGGGCCTGGTGGTGGTCGCCGAGCGGCAGACGTCCGGCCGGGGCCGGCGGGGCCGCGTCTGGCAGTCGCCGCCGCGCGCCGGTCTCGCCACGAGCGTGCTGCTGCGGCCCGGCGAGGCGGCCCCCGAGCGCGGCTGGGCGCCGGTGCCGGTCACCGGGTACGGCTGGCTGCCGCTGCTCGCCGGTGTCGCGCTGGTCGAGGCGGTACGCCTGCTGGCCGAGCTGGACGCGCGGCTGAAGTGGCCGAACGACCTGCTGGTGGACGGCGCGAAGTGCGCCGGGGTGCTCGCCGAGGCGGTGCCGGGGGAGAACGACAGGCCGCCGGCGATCGTGGTCGGTGTCGGGCTGAACGTGACGCTGCGCGCCGACGAGCTGCCGGAGAACCCTACCGGGCTGCCCGCCACCTCGCTCCAGCTCGCCGGCGCCACCGCCACCGACCGGGATCCGCTGCTGCGGGCGCTGCTGCGCGCGCTCGCCGACTGGTACGAGCGCTGGCGTGACGCCGGAGGGGACGCGGAGGCCAGCGGGTTGCGCGAGGCGTACCTGGCCGGGTGCGCCACCGTCGGCCGCCAGGTACGGGTGCTGCTGCCCGACGGCAGCGAGGCGCGCGGCACGGCCACCGGCATCGACGCCGACGGGCAGCTCCTGGTGGAGACGGGCGCCGAGACGCTGCGGCTGGCGGCAGGCGACGTGCTGCACCTGCGGTGAAAGGAAGGGCCCCCTATTAACGCCTCCGGTAGAGGAAGGGCCCCTTCTTAACAGCCACGGGCCGCCGCCCGCACAGCCACGGGCCGCCGCCCGCACAACCACGGGCCGCCGTCCGCGCGGCCGATGCCGACCGGGTGCGCCGACCGGTTACGGTCAGCGCGTCCTGTTCTGCGAGGAGGTTCCCCCGTGGCGTTCCCCGAAGACGTGCTCACCGAGGACGAGCACGTCGTGTTGCACCTGCACCCGCACTGGAAGGCCCTGATCCGGCCGGTCCTGGTGCTCGTGCTCGCCGTCGCGGCGGTCGTCGCCGGCTGGCTCCTGCTCCCCGACGGCAGCGGCGGCACGATCGCGCTCTACGCGATCGCCGTGGTCGCCCTGGCGCTGGTGCTGTGGCTGGGTCTGTGGCCGTTTCTGGTCTGGCGCACCACGCACTACCTGTTCACCAACGAGCGGGTGCTGCTCCAGCAGGGGGTGCTGTCGCGCAACCGGCGGGACCTGCCGCTGACCCGGATCAACGACCACGCCATGCATCAGCGTTTCGTGGAGCGGCTGCTCGGCTGCGGCACGCTGACCATCGAGTCGGCGGGTGAGCGCGGCCAGTCGGTGCTGCCCGACGTGCCGGGCGTGGACAGGGTGCAGACGAAGCTCTACGAGCTGGTCGAGGCGCACCACGACAAGCACAGCCTGGGTGACGGCGAGATGCGCGAGATCCTGGCCGACATGACCGAGGGGCAGTCCCTGC
>NZ_JBMVFV010000072.1:0-29283 GCF_049538395.1 Micromonospora sp. AB353
GGCAAGGTACGCATCGAGGTGCTCGACCGGAAGGCCTCGGAGAAGGCCAAGGTCGACGGCCCGATCGTCCGGCTCAACCGGGCCGACGGTCAGGCCGCCGCCGGGAACGTCCGTCTCGACCTCGGCTACGGCGGGGTCGCCGGTGCGTTCGGTGGCGACTTCGGCGCCCGGCTGCGGCTGGTCCGCCTGCCCGAGTGCGCGCTGACCACGCCGGAGAAGGCCCAGTGCGCCCCGGTTCCGCTGCCGACGACGAACGACAACGCCGCCGAGACGCTCTCCGCCGAGGCGGCCACCGGGGCGCTCTTCGCCATGACCGCCACCGACTCCTCCTCGCAGGGCGACTACGGCGCGACGAAGCTGTCCCCGTCGTCGAAGTGGTCGGTGGCCCCCTCCACGGGTGGCTTCTCCTGGAGCTATCCGCTGCGGAGCCCGCCGGTGCCGGGCGGCGGCGCGCCGCCGATCGCGCTTGCCTACTCGTCGCAGTCGGTCGACGGCCGGACCGCGACGACAAACAACCAGGGTTCGTGGATCGGTGAGGGCTTCAACTACGAGCCCGGGCACATCGAGCGCCGGTACAAGCCCTGCTCGGACGACGGGCACGACCAGTACGCCGACCAGTGCTGGGCGTACGACAACGCGACCATCCTGCTCAACGGCAAGTCGACGGAACTGGTCAAGACCGGTGACACCTGGCGGTTCGGGACCGACGACGGCTCGAAGGTCGAGCGGCTCACCGGCGCGGTGAACGGTGACAACGACGGCGAGTACTGGCGGGTCACCACCACCGACGGCACGCAGTACCACTTCGGCCTGAACCGGCTTCCCGGCTGGACCTCCGGCAAGGAGGAGACCGGCTCGGCCTGGACCGTGCCGATCTACGGCGACGACTCGGGCGAGCCCTGCTACAACGCGACGTTCACGTCGGCGTACTGCGACCAGGCGTGGCGTTGGAGCCTCGACTACGTCAAGGACCGCTACGGCAACGTCACCTCGTACTTCTACGAGAAGGAGATCAACTACTACGCCCGGGGCAAGAAGACCGACGTCAACGGTGTCCCGTACGTCCGGGGCGGCTGGCTCAAGCGGGTCGACTACGGCCAGCGGCACGAGGCCGTCTACTCGACCAACGCCCCCGCCCGGGTGCGCTTCGAGACCAAGGAACGGTGCCTGCCGTCCGGCAACGTCGACTGCGACCCGCAGGATCTGAACACCACCACCGCGCCCTACTGGCCGGACGTGCCGTTCGACCGGAACTGCGCCAAGGACACCAAGTGCAAGCTCGACCAGATCACCCCGACGTTCTGGACCCGGGCCCGGCTGACCGGCATCACCACCGAGATCCGCGAGGGCACCGGCTGGACGCCGGTGGACAACTGGAAGCTCGACCACCTGCTCACCGACAACGGTGACGGCTCGCGGACCCTCTGGCTCCACAAGATCACCCACACCGGTCTCTACGGGCCGGGCGCCGACATCGCCATGCCGTCGGTCGAACTGGGCGGTCTGCAACTGCCCAACCGGATCGACCGCGACGGCGACAACATCGCCCCGCTGGTCCGTTTCCGGCTGGCGACCGTGTGGACCGACGCCGGCGGTCAGATCGACGTCAACTACGCCACCCCGGACTGCACCAAGAGCACGCTGCCCACGCCGGGCAACAGCACCAGGCGCTGCTATCCGGTGAAGTGGAACCCGCTCGGCAGCGGCGACCCGATCACCGACTGGTTCCACAAGTACGTGGTCGAGCAGGTCGTCGAGACCGACCGCACCGGCGGGGCGCCGGACATGGTGACCCGCTACCAGTACCTGGACGGCGCGGCCTGGCGGCACGCCGACCCGGACGGCATCTCCGATCCGAAGGATCTGACCTGGAGCGACTGGCGCGGTTACGGCCGCGTGATCGTCACGGCCGGCGACGGCCAGGTCCAGACGACCAAGACGGAGTACCGCTACCTGCGCGGCATGCACGGCGACAAGGATCCGGACGGCGGCACGCGTACCGTCAGCGTCGCCGACTCGACCGGCGGGAGCCACACCGACCACAACGAGTTCTCCGGTCACCAGTTGGAGAGCGTGGTCTACGACGGCGCCGACGCGGTCAGCAAGAGCATCGCCGTCCCGTGGCGGCACAACACCGCGACGGAGACCCACAGCTGGGGCAGCAAGAAGGCCTGGTTCATCAACACCACCACCGCCCGGAGCCTGGTCGCCCTGGCCGCCGGAGGGTGGCGGGAGACGAAGCAGACCTCGACCTTCGAGACCAGCTTCGGCCGGGTGACCGAGACCGAGAACGAGGGTGACGTGGCGGTCACCGGCGACGAGGCATGCAGCCGGACCACGTACGCCGACAACGCGGCCGCCCACCTGTACAGCCTGGTGTCGCGGGTCGAGTCGGTGTCGGTGGCCTGCTCGGCCACCCCCGACCGCAGCAAGCAGGTCATCTCCGACACCCGGACGCTCTACGACGGCAAGGCGTTCGGCGTCGCGCCGACGCTGGGCAACCCGACCCGGACCGAGCGGCTCAAGAGCCACAACGGCACGACGGCCACCTACATCCGCGCCTCGGAGGGCACGTTCGACGCGTACGGCCGGCCCTTGACCGCCGTCGACGCGCTGGGCCGGGTCACGAAGACCGTGTACACGGACACCAACGGCCTGACCACCAAGGTCAAGGAGACCAACCCGCTGCAGTTCGTCACCACCACCGACTACGCCCCGGCGTGGGGTGTGCCGGTCGGCCAGGTGGACCAGAACGGCCTCAAGAGCGTCCTGGAGTACGACGCCCTGGGCCGGCTGGCGAAGGTCTGGATGCCGGACCGGACGGGCGCCAGCGGGCTGGAGCCGAGCATCCGCTACAGCTACCTGGTCCGCACCGACAAGCCGGTCGCCATCAAGACCGAGCGGCGGCAGAACGACGGCTCCTACAGCGTCGAGTACAAGCTGCACGACGGTCTGCTCCGGCCCCGCCAGGTGCAGTCGGAGGGCCCGGACGGCACCCGTACGGTCGCCGACACCTTCTACACCGGCACCGGTCAGCTGGCGAAGACGTACGCGACGTACACGGTGGCGGGCACGCCCACGGACGTGATCTACCCGGCCGTCAACGGTGACGTCAACGGCCAGACGCTGTACGTCTACGACGGCGCGGACCGGGTCACGGCGGAGATCTTCGCGGTCGCGGGCAACGAGAAGTGGCGCACCACGACCACCTACGGCGGCGACCGGGTTTCGGTCGACCCGCCGGCCGGCGGCACCCCGACGACCTCGATCACCAACGCCCTGGGCAAGACCACCGAACTGCGGCAGTACAAGGGCAGCGGTCCGACGGGCGACTTCGACAAGACCGAGTACACCTACACGCACGCCGGGCAGTTGAAGACGGTCAAGGACCCGGCCGGCAACGTCTGGTCCCACGAGTACGACCAGTTGGGCCGCAAGACGAAGTCGACCGACCCGGACGCCGGCACGTCGACGTCCGGCTACGACGACCTGGACCGGCTCACCAGCACCACGAACGCCCTCAACCAGACGATCAGCACGAAGTACGACGAGATCGGCCGCAAGATCGCCGTCTACAAGGGTGCCGCCGACACCGGGGAGCTGCTGAGCAGCTGGACGTACGACCTGGAGATGCTCGGTGAGCTCTCCTCGACGAGCCGCTGGATCGACGGGCACGAGTACGCCACGTACTTCTCGATCTACGACGAGTTCTACCGGCCGCACGCCACCTACTACTCCGTGCCCGAGCACGCCGGTGCCGAACTGGCCGGCTTCTACACCTTCGGCACGGAGTACAACCGGGACGGCAGCGTCCAGTCGCTGAGCATGTCGGACGGCGGTGGGCTGCCGTTCGAGACGGTCGCCTACACCTACGACGATCTCGAGCGACTGACCGCGGCGACCGGTGACGCCCCTTACCTGACCGACGTCGAGTACGCCGGCACCGGCGAGGTCCTGCAGACCGAGGCCCGGGTGGGCACCCGGAAGGTCTGGTCGACCTACGAGTACGAGCAGGGCTCCAAGCGGCTCACCCGGCAACGGCTGGACCGCGAGTCGGCCCCGGTCGTGGACATCGACGCCCGCTACACCTACGACCAGTCCGGCAACATCCTGCGGATCGCCAACAACCCGTCCGGGACGCAGGACACGCAGTGCTTCACGTACGACTACCTGCGCCGGATGGAGCGGGCCTGGACGTCGGCGAGCACCGCGACCGACCCGTGCGCCGGCGGGCCCTCGGTCACCGGGGTGGGCGGCGTGGCCCCGTACCACCACGCCTACACCTTCGACGTCACGGGCAACCGCAAGACCGAGGTCCAGTACGGGAGCAACGGCACTCCGCTCATCGAGCGCAGCTACACCTATCCCGCCGCGGGCCAGGCGCAGCCGCACACGCTGAGCCAGATGACGGAGAAGACTCCGCAGGGTGACCGGCTGTACTCGTACGAGTACGACGCGGCCGGCAACACGAAGAAGCGGACGAGGGCCGGTGAGGACCAGACCCTGGTCTGGGACGCCGAGGGCAACCTCGAGTCGGTCACCGAAGCCGGCAAGAAGACCAGCTTCCTCTATGACGTCGACGGCTCCCGGATGCTCCGCAAGGAGCCGGCTTCGACCACGCTCTACCTGCCGGGCATGGAGATCCGGCTGAACCACCAGACCCGGTCCACCGACGCCACCCGGTACTACTCGCTTCCGGGCGGGGCGAGCCTGGTCCGCAAGGTGGACGGCCTCCGGTACGTCGCGAACGATCACCACGGCACCGGCCAGGCAGTCGTGGACCAGAGCGGCGCTGTCACGCATCGGCGGATGACCCCGTACGGCGAGAACCGGGGAGCGTCGCCAGGTCAGTGGCCGACGGAGAAGGGCTTCGTCAACGGGAACATCGATTCCACGACAGGCCTGGTCAACATCGGCGCGCGGGAGTACGACACGATCACCGGCCGGTTCATCTCGGTCGACCCGATCATCGACGTCAACGACCCGCAGCAGATGAACGGGTACGCGTACGCCAACAACAACCCGATCTCGTTCTCCGACCCGGACGGCCTCAAGGCCTGTTCCGACGACGCCTGCGGGCCGGGCGCCGACTACGAGGACATGTACGGCAACTACCACAAGGTCAAGGGCCACAACGACGGGTGCGGTGGTTGTTCGGGCGCGTACGACCCGGACGAGCCCACGATCAACGTCCACAACAACCCGCGGGCATCAGCGGAGGAGCGGGCCGCGGCCGCGCGGGCGGCGGCGGAGAAGGAGAGGCAGCGGCGGATCGCCGCGGCCAAGGCGAAGATGCTCAACGCCGCCAAGGCCCTGGCGAAGATCCTGATGGACGAGTTGGGCATCACCGATGCCCTGGACTGCTTCCTCAAGGGCGACATGGGCGGCTGCCTGGCCACAGCAGTCAACGTCGCGGGTGCGGCGATCGGCGGTGCGCTGGGCAAGCTGGCCGTCAGATACGGCGCTCCATGGAAGTGGAAGAAACTCGCCAACCTGACCAGTCGCGTCAAGGGCCTGCTCGGCGATCTGGTCGGCAGCGCCAAGGCATTGATCAAGTGCAAGAACAGCTTCGTGCCCGGCACGTTGGTGGTGATGGCCGACGGATCGCGCAAGCCGATCGAGGACGTCAAGACCGGCGACATGGTGTTGGTGACCGATCCGGTGACCGGCAAGACGACGATCAAGCCGGTGGTGGCGACCATCATCGGTCAGGGCAGCAAGAACCTGGTCGAAGTCACCATCGATCCCGACGGTGACAGCGGCGACGCCACTGAGCGCGTGGTCGCCACCGACAACCACCCGTTCTGGGTACCCGGCTTGGACGAGTGGGTCGACGCCGCCGATCTGCGGGCCGGTCAGTGGCTGCGTACCTCGGCCGGCACCCACGTGCAGATCAGCGCGACCCGACAGTGGACGGAACCGGCGCGGGTCTACAACCTCACGGTCGACGACATCCACACGTACTATGTGCTCGCAGGCAACACCTCGGTGTTGGTGCACAATTGCGACTGGACGAGTGACGCCAACTTGTTCGAGCACTTCGACAAGCACGTGATGGGCGTGGATAAGCCTGGCGGCGTCGGTGACATGAGGGAGATCTTGGATAGGAACGATGGCGATGTCGACCTGGCTCTCGATGATTACGCCAGCTGCGCACAACGTTTTCTCTGTGATGCCGCCACCGCTGGCACGCAGCAGCAACGGCGAGATTCAGATGGCGCGCTCGTGCGGGTGAACACTAAAACGCGGGAACTCGGCGTTTTGGGCGACAACGGCATCGTGACCTACTTCAAGGCGGATAATCCAGAAGCCGAATTCCTCAAGGAGCTCAGGAAGTAGGAGGACTGTTGTTCATCGCGCCGGGAAGGCTGCTGGATTGTTGGAGGAGCTTTTCCTCCGAGTTGACAGGGCGAAGAGAGGCTCTGTCGCGTCTGGCGGCGCGCGATTGCATAGAATCTGTTATCCGGCTGCGTCACCCGTCTGTAGATCGATTTGCTGCGGCGGTGTACGTGGTCGATGAGAGGCAGCGCCGTGGGCTCAGGGATGCGTCAACCATCTCTTCCCGATGGTGGTGGTCCGCGGCTCCGCCTCCGCCGGTAGAAGCGCCAGATCTCGGTTCGGCCGCTGCAACCGCAACCGCAGCCGAGATCTGGCGGCAGGCGAGTGCTGCAGGTCTGGCCCCCTTCGACCACTTGACATTCAGTCTGAGCGGCGGGAGGGATGTCCTTGGACGGCTGCGCTTTCAGGTAGTTTCGGCTGAGCAGATGGTCGTCCGGCCGTGGATCGACTTCTTGCTTATTCCCGTCGAGCGGGCGTACTGCCGATTGATCGGCGCAGATCCGCCTGAACTCTTCACTGCCACTGTTAGCGTCGCAGTCGGCCGACTGCGAGACGTCGGCATCCATTTGCCCGGCCATGCGGGGCCTGAAGCTGTTGCTATATCGATCGCACGGCACATCGACTCTTTCGTCGACATTGTCTCCCATGTGACCCCCGATCTACTGATCAACGATCTGTTGCGGCAGCGGCGGTTCAGTGGGGGTAAGCACTTCGAATGGCGGCTTCCCTTGGCCTTGGTGAGCTACGGCAGAGGCCACGAAGCCCTGCAACTGATCGAGGAACTCATGCTGGGCTTCGCCCGCCAACCATATAGTCGGTCGTTCCATGAGCTGCAATGGCTGAGGCGAAGGCTGGCGGATTCGGAATCGACCTTCAACTGCCCTGAGTTGCAGGGTTGATGTCTCGGGCCAAAAGCTATCAATCGCGCATTCCGGGGCACCAGCCGCTCGGGCAACGAAAGAGGTGCAGCAGCGCCCGAAGAGCGGAGCGCAGGGACACGACCACCGCCAAGGTCGACAACATCGCGGGTGGCGGCGTCGGGTAGCCCACGTCGACGAAGTTCGCCACATCTCCGCCGGTCAGAGCCGGTCGGCGGCGACGGCGATGACGTGCACGTACACGCTGTGGTGCTGGCGCCTCCCGGAGAGCGTGGAGGCAGGTTGGCGACCGGTCGATCGGGGCAGGGGTGCCATCCAGGGCCGCGAAGGCAGCCGGCGGATCCGTTGCATGACGGCGGCCAGATTGTTCGCTACCGCCGCAAGGGTGGTTGTCGCTTCTGTACGTAGCGCCGCACGGCGGCGTCGCCGATCTCGAACTGGCCGGAGAGTCGGATGTGGGCGTCGCCCCTTGCGCCGGTGGGCGAGAGCCAGCAGCGCTGTGGACGTGGGCGACATTCGGAGCAGAACCTGGCCGGAAGTATGATGACGCGATATGGATGATCGGCAGCTGCCGATCGGTCTCAGTCCATGTTGATGCTTCGTTCGGCATGGTGCGGCCATGGAGACTGGGCTGATCGCAGTGTGGGAGAGCGAAAGGGGCTCGGCCGTGCCGGAGGGTCCAAGCGTGTTGGAAGTCCTGCCTGGGATCGGCCTTGATCGTGCCCGGTTCGGGGAGAGCCGTTCCAGTCACCGTGAGCGGCTCGGAAGCTACAAGGCCTTCGAGCGAGTGCCGGGCGCGGGGATGACGGACATCTATGCAGATGGAATGGTCATGCTGTCCTACGACGAGATGGACCGCCTCGTCTTCATAGAGATCGGAGGCGAAACGGCCGTATCGCTTGGTGGAACCCAATTAACCGGAAGGCCTCTCGCGGCTGTGCTGGAGGAGTTGACTCAGGGCGGCCTCACGGTTGATTTCGACGGCGACTCGTCGTACGCAATCTCGTCAACCGGAGTTGAACTCTTCACCAGCTCTCCGGATGACGTTGATGAACCGGCTGGGGGAGTTTCGATAGCGCGAACCGGGCGAGAACGAAGTGCGGAGTTGCGCGCACCGGTTGCTGGCAGATGCTGAGCAGGGTGCAGATGCGGTGCCCACGCCGATCCACCACAGCAATGGACCGATGACCGTCATCAGGGTAAGGAGAGCCACTGACCAGCCCGGCCATCGGCGTAGCGTAGGTCGAGAACCTCTGCCGGTCGTGAACGTATCCGGGGGTCTAGCCACGACGGTCAGCGAGCCGGCCCGTCGCCGGACTCGGCGAGCTGCTTGAGGTTCAGCAACTGCCGGCGGGCCATCACCAGGTCGCCGAGGCAGCCGCCGAGGGCGATCACCGGGTTCGTCCGCATCACCACCTTGAGCAGCAGGCGGGTGGTGTTCCCAGCGTCGGGCACCAGGACGTACGACAGAACCGCGCCCATGATCTCGCCGGTGAGGTGGTGTCCCGGCTCGACCGCGAGGATCCGGCCCCGACGCCGTCCGCCGGCAGTCGTGAACGCCTCGCCCACCACCGGCTCGGGAAGGTCCACCAACCGTTGCGGTGAGCGGCGGCCGAGGTTGTCGATCCAGTCGTACGAGTAGGGCGCGAGCCGGATCTGGGCGACCCACCGCCACACGGCGGAAGGTGGCGCGTCCACGCTCACCCCGCGCCAGGCCCGCAGGTTGGGCGCGGGAACGACGTCGTCGCACGGATACCGGCGACGTGTCTCGTCGTCGGAGACACCCCACCGGTCACCGAGCATCGGCCCGCCCCAGCACCAGCGTGGTTCGCAGGTCGAGCACGACGGTGCCGCCGAAGTCGTCGACCAGCCGGTCCAGCGCGGCGATCCCGCGTCGCTGCTGCTCCGGTGTGCGGGACAGGTACGGCCCGAACGTGCGCATCAGCGCCAGGTACCGCTCCTTGTCCAGCGGCAGCTCCCGCCGGAACACCTCGCGGCGTACGTCGTCGAACTGCCCGCTGTCGAGGATGTCCCGATGGAACCAGTCGACGGGCCGTTCCCGGACGGTCGGGTCGACGGATCGTAGTGCGGCCCGGACGGCGGCCTGCTGGGCGGCGTCGGCGTAGTCGTAGCGGTGCCCGAAGACGGCGAGGGTGCCGCCGGGCGCCAGGGCGCGCCGGGCCAGGGCGTTGCGGGTGGCCGGGTCCAGCCAGTGCCAGACCATCGCGCAGGCGAGCACGTCCACCCCGCCGGCGGGCGGCGACCATCGCTCGAACGTCGTCGCCTCGATGCGCGCTTCCGGGAACCGCCCGGCCAGCCGGGCCGCCATTCGCGCGTCGGGCTCCACGCAGGTCAGGGGCGCACCGAGGCGGGCCAGCACCTCGGTGCCCTTACCGGTGCCCGCGCCGACCTCGGCCACCGACGCCGGTGCGCCGCCGTGGTAGGTGAGTATCGACCCGGCGATCTCCGGCGGATATCCCGGCCGCGCGCGCTCGTACAGGTCGGCGACCGTGCCGAAGACATTCATCACCAGCAGGATACGGCTTCGACCGGTCCCCGACAGACCGCGCGGAAACCGGCCTACCCGCTTCTACAGTCCGCACCATGAGGTGGACCCTGCGGCTGGTGGCGGCGCTCGGCGTACTCGTGACCGCTCTGGCGACCGGGGCGGCGAGCGGCGCCGCGGCGCCCGCCGACGGCGGCCTCGGCCTGGCCCTGCGGCCCGGCCAGACCGACTACCGGGCCGGGGACCAGGTCCGCCTCGATCTCACCGTCACGAACACCACCGGGTCGGCGTGCGCGCTCGCCACCGGGCCCGTCGGCACCGTGCAGGTCACGGGGGTACGCCGGGACGGGCGCGACGTCGAGCCGACGCTGGCCCGCAGCTTCTTCGAGGACGGGATCGGCGCCGCCGCCACCGCCGGGCTCACCACTGTGGAGCCGGGAGCGACCGCTGCCGTGGGATTGACCGGGGTACGGCTGCGCGACGGCGAGGTCGTGCTCCGCTCGGTGGCCGCCACCCCGGACGGCGGTGGGCTGGACACGCTCTGGCCGGTCGGCGCACCCGGCCGGTACGAGGTGACCGCCGGCTACGTGACGCTGCCGGTCACCGGCGCGACGAACCCGTGCGCGGGCGCGAGCGCGCTGCGGACCGCCACGTTCACCGTGTCCGGCGACGGCGGTCCCGGACGGCGCTGGCTCTGGCTCGTCGGCGGGGGAGCACTCGCGCTGCTCGTCGTCGCGCTGGTCGTGCTGCTGCTGGTACGCCGACGACGCCGGCCGGCAGCCGCCGCCGTGGCCCTGGTGCTGCTGGTGGCCGTCGGCGCATACGTCGGCGGTGGTGCTCGGCCGGCGCGGGCCGACTACGGCGTCGACCCGAACGCCGGGGTGCCGGTCAGCGGCGTCGACTTCCAGGCGGCTGTCGACGGCTGCCTGGCCGGGTTCGCGCTACCCGGCGGTGACCCGTCCGGCCTGCTGCCCCGGCTGCGCGACAAGAAGAGTCCCCGGGTGCGGATCATCCCGACCACTGGTGGCTCCGGCGCGTTCGAGACGCCGGACAGCGCCGACGGCAAGGGTTCCTCGACCGTCACGTGGAATCCGACCTCCACCGACCCGTACGGCGACGGGGTGGCCCGCGACCCCTGCGCCGCGCTCTACCACGAGCTGAACCACGCCGACGACATCTCCCGCAACGCCGTGCCGCAGGGCGAGTGTGGCGGCACCGGCATCCGGACCGCCGAGGTGAAGGCGACGCTCGCGGAGAACCGCTACCGGGCGGCGAAGGGGTTGCCGCCGCGCACCGAGTACGACGGGAAGACGCTGCCGAAGAACCTCGACGAGTGCAAGAAGCCGGCCAAGAAGACACCGCCGCCGAAGGGCCCGGTGAAGCTTTGCGAGGACGGCGCCGACTGCGGCGGCAGCAACGGCGACCCGCACCTGGTCACGTTCGACCGGGTCGCCTACGACTTCCAGGCCGTCGGCGAGTTCACGCTGGTCGCGTCCACCGGCGGCGACCCGCTGGAGGTGCAGGTCCGGCAGACCCCGATGGCGGGCACGCGGACCGCCTCGGTCAACTCGGCTGTCGCGTTCCGGATCGGCGCGCACCGCGTCGCGCTCACCCTCACCGACGGCGGCACCCGCGTGCACGTCGACGGCGCGTCGCCGGCCGCGCTGCCGGACCGCACCGACCTGGCCGTCGGCGGCACCCTTACCCGCCGCCCGTCGGACACCGGCCCCGCCGACGGGTACGACGTGACGTGGCCGGACGGGTCCGCGGCGGCGGTGGACCAGATCGGCCGCTACGGCTACCGAATCCTGGTGCGGCTGGCCGACGGGAGGGCCGGGAAGGTACGCGGACTGCTCGGCGACTTCGACGGCGACCCGGCCGACGACATCGCGCCCGCCTCCGGGGCGGCACTGGCCCAGCCGGTGCCGTTCGCGAAGCTCTATCCCGCGTACGCGGACAGCTGGCGGATCACCAGGGACCGCTCGCTGCTGCACTACGACGACGGGCAGGACACCGGCACGTTCACCGACCGCGCGTTCCCGGAACGGGAGGTCACCGTCGGCGACCTCGACCCGGCCCGACGCGCGGCGGCCGAACAGGTCTGCCGCTGGGCCGGCGTGACCGCGCCCGCCCAGCTCACCGAATGCGTCTTCGACGTCGCGGTGAGCGGCCGACCCGAGTTCGCCGTCGCCGGCGCGAGCACCGAACAGGTCGCCCCACCGGCCGCCACCCCGATCACCGCCGTACCCGTCGCCACCGCCACGCTCACCCCCGGCGGGGAGCCGCTGACGTTCGCCGCCCGCGCCGGGGACGCCGTCTTCGTCGACGCCACCGCGCCGGGCATCGGGGACCGCTGCTCTCCGTACGTGCTCACCGAACCGGGCGGACGGGAGATCGCCAGCGGCTGCAACATCAAGGGCGCCGGATACGTCGACCGCGTCGACCTCACCGCCACCGGCACGTACGCGCTGCGGGTCGTCGCCGCGCCAGGCGACACCGGCCGCGCGGCCGTGCGGGTGTACGCGGCCCGGGACAGCGACGGGACACTGCAACCGAACGGCCCGGCGGTCACCGCGACAGTCGCACAACCCGGCGCGCGGGCGCGTTACCGGTTCAGCGGGCGCGCGGCTGAGCGCGTCTACGTGGAGGTGCCCACGAGCAGCCTCACCGACCAGTGCTCCCCGCTGGAACTGCGGGACGCGGAGGGGCGGCTGCTGCGCAGCGGCTGCGTGATCAACGGCACCGGTGAGATCGACGGCACGCTGCTGCCCGCCGACGGGACGTACACGGTGGTGGTCGACCCCACCGAACGCGGCACCGGCACGACCACGCTGCGGGTGGTCACCAGCCGGGACCGGGAGGCGACGATCGCACTCGGCGGGCCACCTGTCGTCGCCGTGGTGGACCGGCCCGGCGCGATCACCGGCTACCGGTTCACCGCCGTCGCCGGCACGTCGGTGACGGTGAGCGCGACCGCCTCCGACCTGCCGGACCAGTGCGGCGTGCTGGCGCTGCGCGCGCCCGACGGGAGCACAGTCACCACCGGCTGTGTGATCAACGGGGCCGGTGAACTCGGGCCGGCGGTGCTGCCGGCGTCCGGGGCGTACACCCTGGTGGTGGACCCGTCCGGGGCCGCGACCGGGCAGGTCACGCTGGCGGTGCGGTGAGGCCGACCCTGGATTTCGGGGGTGGCCGGCGGGCATGCTAACGTCTCGTCCCGTTGTCAGCGAGCGCCGCTAGCTCAACTGGCAGAGCAGCGGACTCTTAATCCGCGGGTTCGGGGTTCGAGTCCCTGGCGGCGCACCAACGATCAAGGCTCTGACCTGGTGGTCCACACCGGGTCGGGGCCTTTTCCGTGTCTGCATGTCGACGGTGGTGGCTCGGTGGGTGCTCGGGAGCCGATGGACCGCGTTGGTGCCAGTAGGACGCGGCAGGGTGTTCCGGGACGCCGGTTGGTGGCGGCCGGGTGCGCCGTGTGGTCGGGTTGCCGGGTCACGGCTGTCGGTGGTTCCTGGATCAGCTCGGTGGGCGGAGGCCAGTGATCATGGAAAACGTCTCACAAACCCCGTTTTGAGTGTCGACGGCTCCAGGCGCCCCTCCAGGTCTCCCCACTGAACTTCCCTTCTGCGCCGGAGAAGGGAAGTCGATCTTCGTACCCCGACTGAAGCGCTCATCTAGCCGCAGATCGCGCGGCTCGCTTTGTGCTCGGTACGGCCGCCCGCGAGGCGGCGAGATGGCGTTTGTGGGTTCAGGTAAGCGAGTTGGCGCCGACGTAGGGCGCGGCTGCCGATGGCGCTGATGGTGTCGGCCCTGCCTGAATGTCCCGCGGTGGACAGAAGGGCGGTAGCTGATCTGGAGCGGCCCCGGCCTGCCCTACGCTGACGCCATGAGGGAACGGGACGTGAATCAAACTCCAGCGCTTGCCCTACCCGGCGGGTGCTGATGGATCGGCAGACCGCGGTGCCGACTCACGTGCTCCCAGACGAGATCCGGGCTGACGTGGAGACGCTGTGGCGATACCACGACATGCACCACGAGCTGCGCCCGTGCGACGTGGGCATCGGGCTGGGCAGCCATGACCTCGGCGTTGCGGTGATCGCAACGCGGCTGTTTCGAGCAGACCTATTCCCATGGATCGTTTTCACCGGGGCGAACGCGCCGACAACGATCGAGCGGTTCCCTGACGGCGAGGCGGTGCACTATCGCGAGTATGCGGTTGAGCACGGTGTGCCGGCGGAGTCCGTTCTCGTGGAGCCGCGTGCCACGAACACCGCCGAGAACCTCGAGTTCTCCCGCGCACTTCTGGCCGAACGAGAGATTCCCGTGCGGTCGGTGCTGATCATGTCGCGTCCGTACCAGCAGCGTCGGGCCTACGCGACGTGCAGGCTCATGTGGCCGGAGGTCGAGGTGGTGTGCGCGTCGAACCCGCTCGATCTGGACGACTATGTGAGCAGCATCGGTGACCCGCGGCGGGTGGTGGACATGTTGGTAGGCGACACGCAGCGGATCGAGGTGTACGCGGAGCGCGGGTTCGCTGTCCCGCAGGAGATGCCGGACGAGGTACGGGCGGCCTTCGCGCGCTTGGTGGCGGCTGGCTACACGAGCCGGCTGATCTGAGCCCAGCTACCAGCGCGGCCCTCCCGACCGGACGCCCATCCGGTCGCTGAGTTCGACGGCCAGTCGTGGTGGCCGGGGGCGGGTGAGGATATCCCGGACGAGGTCGCGGGAGAGCCGGTGGTAACGCACCTGGTCGGGGCCGATGACCTCGGCGTCCAGGAGTGCGGCGAGCGCGTCGTCGATGCGGTTCCACCGCGCGAGGGCTCGGGCGGTTTCGATGGCGTGCCGAACCTGCCGCTCGACGGGCACGGCGCTGGTGTCGAGTGGGGCGCCGATGGCGATGGCGCGTTGCACGTCGCCCAGTTCCATCGCCACGGTCGTCTTGTGGATCGACACGTTGGTCGGCCCGAACGCGGTCCACACGTGGTTGCCATCGGCGCCGAGCCGCTGCGCGGCGGCATCGGCCTCGGTGATGTGGGTGTCGGCCGAGGCGCGGTCGTCGTCTCGGGCGGCGGCCAGGGCGCAGACGAGGTGCAGGCTGCCGTAGACCGACAGCAGCTGCGGAGTCGGCTTGGCGAGCCGTGGTTCCAGGAACTGCGCCGCCGTTGCGGCGAGGCCGCGGGCTTGGGCGTACTCACCGATGGACGCCAGTGAGTGCGCGGCGGAGCGGCTGAGTGAGCCGATGACGACGTGGTCGTGGCTGGCGTTGGCGGCGGCCAGACCTCGGCTGGCGGCGGTCCACGCGAGGTCACCTTCGCCCAGCTTGGTGAGGAATAACGCGGCGAGCTGGTGGGCGTAGGCGGTCATCGCGTGCGCGCGCTGGCCGTCGTCTCCGTCGTACGCCTCGGTGGCGGTGAGGCAGTCGTGGATGAGGTAGGGCAGTCGGCGGGCGAGGGTGCCGTACCGGGAGTGCTGGTAGGCGGTCCAGATCTCGGCGACGTCGTTCTCGATCTCGCGCAGGGCGGGGGCCTCGACGTCCCCCGTGCTGGCAAGCGCCGGCGCGAGGTGGCGATAGTCGTGAAGCGCGGCACGCAAGGCCGGGATGGTTTCGCGCCCTGAGTCGTCCGACCACTCGAACAGGCTCGGTGCACCGATCAGGTCGCCAAGGGACACGTCGAGGGCCTTGGCGATCGCGCGGATGACCGACAGTCGATCCAGGTCAGCCCGATTCGTTTCGACCTTGCGTAACCACTCCTGCGTCTTGCCGACCAGACCGGCCAGCACCTCCTGGGAGAGCCCTCGCCGACGCCGGTAGAAGGCGACGCGCTGGCCGATCGTCATGTCGTCCGTCATCCCTCGCACACCATCACCCTGCCCGCTGAAGGCCGCCGGACCCGGTACGGATTTTCCCGGTCCTCCGTACCGGCCGCCCCTACGTTCAGTTCACCCCGGATCACCGGCGCGTGTCGATGCCGGTGTCGGGATGACTGACAGGGAGCTGCGGATGGAGGGATCGATGAGCGGCGCACCACACCACGGCTGGGGCCGCCGGTTCGACCTGTCCGGGAGCGAACTGTCTCGGCGCTTTCCCCGCCTGCGTACCGCCATGAGGGCTGCGCGGGTGGGTGATCGGCGGTCTGCTCCCAGCCGCCGTGGTGCGGCGGCGGGCTCGCCATTCCCCGGCGAGCCCGCCGCTCATCGTCCCCGGTGGGGGTGGCGGCATGACGGTGTGCGTCTCGCGTAACGCCGTGGCCGGCCGGTCCCGGTGCCCCGAGAGCAGGTGGACGGCCTCGCCGGGGCAGGTGTGGCCCGCTGACCCGCCGCTGCTCACCTTTGTATGGCGTCGGCTGTTCGAGCAGCAGGCCCGCGAGGGCGGTCGCCGGTGACCGGCCAGCAGCGCCGTCTCGCGGCGAACCGGCCCACGCCAACCGAGGTGGAGCATCTGCCGATGCGCCCGCTGTGGCTGTGCCGCCGGTGCGGGCAGCCGTGGCCCTGCGGAGCGGCGAAGCTCGCGCTCCTGGCCGAGTATCGAGAAGTGCCGGTGAGCCTGTACCTCTACCTGGCCGGCTGCCTGCACGACGCGATCGACGACCTGCACCGGCTGAACCCGAGCGTCACGGGCAGCGCCGCCGACATGTTCGACCGGTTCCTCGGCTGGCCCGCCCGCCACACCCATGCCTACTGCGTCAGCACCACCACGGACTTCAGCACCGAGCAGGGCTCCTCGTGAACGGCATCGGCCGCATCAACGCCACCGGCCAGCCGGCGATCGCCGACGGCTTCCACACCCTGGTCGTGCAGCCGACGAGCTTCTGCAACCTCGACTGCACCTACTGCTACCTGCCCGACCGGAGATCCCTACGCCTGATGAGCGGCGCGATCGCGCGGGCCTGTGCCGAGTCGATCGCCCACCAGAACAGCGGTCATCCGGTGAGTGTCGTGTGGCACGGGGGCGAACCCACCGCCACACCCATCGGGCGGTTCCGGGAACTACTTTCCCCGTTCGAGGAGCTGCGGCGCGCGGGGCTGGTGCGTCACGAGATCCAGACGAACGCGACGCTGATCAACCGCCAGTGGTGCAAGCTGTTCACCACCTACGGGTTCGAGGTCGGGGTCAGCATCGACGGACCGCGCGCGTTGAACCGTAACCGCCTCGACCGGGCCGGCAACCCGACGGACGCCCGTACCCTGCGCGGCATGCAGACCCTGGCCGACGCAGGGGTGCCGTACTCGGTGATCTGTGTGGTCACCCCGGAAACCATCGACCACGCGGAAGCCCTCGTCGACTTCTTCACCGGCCTGCCCGGCTGTCAGTCGGTCGGCTTCAACATCGAAGAGCAGGAGGTCGCCGACCGGGCGCCGGTGTCGGAGGATGCCGCGTACCGGTTCTGGCAGCACCTCATCGCACGTCGCGTCGGCGGCAGCCCGCTGCGGATCCGCGACGTGGACCGGCTCGCCGACTACCTTGCCGCCACCCGCGCTGGTCACGTCGACCACGCGCCGTACGAGCCGATCCCGACCGTCTCCTGGGACGGGCAGGTGGTGCTGCTGTCACCGGAGCTGCTCGGCATCACCGAGCCGCGATACGGCGACTTCATCGCCGGCAACGTCCTCCATCAGCCGATAACCGCCATGCTCGCCCGTGCCGCCGACCTGGACTACGTCGCCGAGTTCGTCACTGCCCTCAACGGCTGCGCCGACCACTGCGCCTTCTACGACTTCTGCCGTGGCGCCCAGGCCGGCAACCGCTACTTCGAGCACGCGACATTCACCGCCCGGGAAACGAACCACTGCCGGACCACCCGACAGGCCCTCGTCCGCGCCGCCGCAGAGCACTTCACCCCTCAAGGAGGAGCCCCATGACCAACGCCCTCGCGACCCTCGTCAACGCCGCACCCGAGCAACTCGCCCGCCTCGGCGTCGACCCGGAACGATCGGTAGCGTCAATCGATGCGGCGAAGTTCGACAACCGCCCCACCTGGGACAACAAGGGTAAGTTCGACAGCCGACCCGGATGGGACAACTGGAACAAGAAGAAGTAATACCCCACCACGGGACGCGCGGGGTGGCGTGCCCACCCCGCGCCCACACAGGTTGAGGACACATGCGCACCACCACGATCGGCGACGTGAAGATCCTGCTGCCGGACCTCGAACCAGACGACCTCGACACCGCCACGGACCTGGCCGGCAGCCTCACCGAGGCCCTCGTCGAGGGTGCCGCGCGGCACGGCTCGCACCTCGAGGACATCAGCATCCGCAGCAGCCTGATCACCGGCGTGAACCTGAGCGAGAGCACCTGGGAAGCCGGCAGCCTTAACGGCTGCGAGATCACCCGCACCGACTTCTCCGGCGCGACCCTGACCGGCATCACCATCGAACGCTGCGCGATCACCGGCTCCCGGTTCACCGGCACCAGACTCACCGACGTACGCCTCAAGGACGTCCTGTTCGACGGCTGCCGCTTCGACTACGCCACCCTCCAGCGCGTCACCGCCGCCGGCTCGGTCGCGTTCACCGACTGCGCTCTCACAAACGGCGCGTGGTCTTCCTGCCGGCTACCGCGTATCGCGCTGCGGTCATGTGACCTTGCCGGTCTGGAACTGGATTCCTGCCTCCTCGACGGGGCCGACCTGCGGGGCAGCCGCATCCACGGTCTCAAGGCGCCGCTGGACAACCTGCGCGGTGTCACGCTCGGCGAGGACCAACTTCCTGACCTCACCCAACTGACCATCACCGCCCTCGATCTCACCGTGCGCGACGAGTGAATCCGAGGAGGGATCGTGCTCGTTGAACCCACCGGCAGCCCGGACACGATCCTCGTCTGCATCCGGGGCGACTCCGGCTCGGGCAAGAGCAGCATCGCCCGCGAGCTGCGACGCCGGCACGGCCGGGATTGCGCCCTGGTCGAGCAGGACTACCTACGCCGCATCCTGCTGCGCGAACGCTCACCGCAGGTGCCGAGCCCCACCTCCTCACTCCACCGATCAACGTGCTGCGGCTCAGCCTGCACCCTGACGGCATGGCCCGGCGAATCCTCAACCTGCCTGAGTGGCGCGCCCACCTGCTCCACCGGCTGCGCCGGCAGGCCGTGACAACCAACGACCCGGTCTTGTACGAACTGCACGAGGAGCTTCGCGGCTATCCCGGCGGCAGCGGCCATGGGGCACCGATCAGCGACGCCGTTTCGCGCGTGGTCATCCCGCTCCGGTACCGCCACAACGACTGGGAGTTGTCCCTGTTCAGCACCACCACCCTCGTCGGCGCGCCGCAGGATGTCACAGTCGCCGGGCTGGCCGTCGAGGCCTTCTTCCCTGCCGACCCGGCGACCACCGAAACGCTCTGCGCCCTCGCCAAGGCATGAGCCGGCATGGGCAGTTGACACTTCAACATCACTTCCGCCGAGCCTAGCGACCGCCTCAGTAGTCGATGTTGATGGCGGCGACCTGGCGGCTGCCGTTGAAGACGATCGCCGGGCCGGCGAAGCGGGAACTGGCGTACGTGAGCGCCGTCTTGTGCCCCGGACTGTTGAACCACGCCTCGATCATCTGCTCGGGCGAGGAGTTGCCGGACGACGCGAACAGCACCTCGTGCCCGCAGTGCTGCAGCCCGCTGCCGGCGTCCAGGTTCTGCCGTACGCAGGCCTCCGCGTCGCGGTGCTGGGCCGCGCCGAGCTTGACCTCGGTCAGCCCGAGCGCGCGACGCCGTTCGTTGAGCAGCACCAGCAGCCGCCGTTCGGCGGCTGAGACACCCGTCGACGTGCCGGCGGACCGGGACGGCGACGGGGTCGGCTTCGGTGACGGCTTCACCGACCTGGCGGGGCTCGGGCGCGCGGTGGTGGGGGACGGCTTCACCTCGGTCGCCGAGGGCTCCGCCGCGGTCGGGGCGGCGGTCGTGAGCGACGGTGTGGCGGTCGCGGCCGGGGGCTGCGCGGCTGCCGCGCTCGCCGGCTGCCGGCCCGGCTCCTCCGGGTAGTTGGCGAGGACGAGCCCGCCCCCGCCGAGCACGGCGACGGCGGCGACCACGCCGATCAGGGTCTTGGACAGGGAGAGCGTCGACCGCGCCCCGGCGGTCACGACCTGCGCGCCGGGCGGGACGGCGTGCGACGGCGAGGCGACGGTACGCAGGTGGTGCGTGACGTCCGAGGCTAGCTCGGCCGGGACCGGGGTGAGTGCCAGGCCGGCCAGCAGCCGCTCGGCGGGGACCAGGTCGTTCGTCGCGTCCGGGCAGTGCGGGCAGTCCCGGACGTGCCGGGCGAACCGCTTGCGCCACACCGGCGCCGGTCGGCGGTCCCAGCCACCGGCCGTGTCGGCCAGGGCGGCGCAACCGGGCCGCGCGGTGAGGGCCCGTACGACCAGCCGGGCGGTGTCCAGCTGCGCCTTCATCCGGGACACGCGCACTGTCACGTGGTGCGGGGCCAGCTTCAGGGCATCGACCAGGTCGGCGCGGCTGAGGTGACCGGCCTCGACCAGCCACCACAGGGACAGCAGGTGGCGGTGGTCGTCGTCCAGCCAGCGCGTGGCCAGGACGACCTCCCGGCGCTGGTCGGCGAGGCGGAGCTGGGTCAGGGTCAGATCCTCGAAGTCCGCGCGCGGGTCGATCACGTTGTCGATGTCCTCCGGCGGCGCGGGTGTGGTGTGCCGGCGCTGCGTGTGGGTGCGGATCTCGTTCATGGTGACGGCGACCAGCCACGAGCGGAAAAGCTGCGGCTCGCGTACGCCCGGCAGCCCGCGGACCACGCTCAGCATCGTGTTCTGCACCACGTCGTCGACGTCCGCCGACCGGTTCAGTGCCCGGCCCACGATGTTGTAGACCAGCGGCAGACAGTGCGAGACCAGCTCGTCCATCGCCGCCCGGTCGCCGCGGCGTGCCGCGTCCACCACCGCCGGCATGCCGGCCCTGCTCGGGTACGCGGGATAGGACACGCTCACCACCTCGCCTTCACGGAACGATCTCGTACACGGTGGAGACTGTCCGGTAGGCGCTCAGGTCACACAAATGTGCTGGGCGACGGGTCAGCCCGGCGCCCGCTTCGGCAGCAGCAGCTCCTCGTGGTCGAGTTCGCGTTCCAGCACGCGCAGCTCCTCGTCCGGAAGCCGTCCGGAGTCGCGCCACCGCAGCAACTCCTCGCGCTGCGCTTCGAGGACGGTCCGGCGGATCCGCAGCGCCGTCTCGTACTCCGGTGAGGTGGGCAGCTCCGACGATCCGCTCTGCTCGATCAGGTCGAGCCGACCCCGGTAGCGGGCCAGCCGGGTCTGCAACTGGGCGCGCGTGGTGTCGACGGCCACAGTGCTGTCCGGCTCCTCGGCGGCGACGGTGTCGAGGCGGGCCAGGGCGGCCTCCACCGCTGCGGAGCGGGCCTCGTTGCGTACCCGGGCCTGGTCCTTCTCGTCGGCGCGCAGGCCGAGCATGCGCACGAGCGGCGCGAAGGTCAGGCCCTGCCCGACCAGCGTCACCAGGACGACCACGAAGGTGCAGAACAGCAGCAGGTCACGATCGGGGAAGGGGTCTCCGCTGTTGGTGGTCAGCGGCAGCGTGAAGATCGCGGCGAGGCTGATCACGCCGCGCGTACCGGACCAGCTCAGGGCCACCACCTCGCGGGAGGTCAGCCCGCGGGCGTTGCGGTCGACGCCGCCGAGGCGGCGTGCGGCATCAGGGTCGTCGGTGTCGTCCTGTTCGGCGACGCCACCGAGCCGGGTGTGCAGCGACCGGGGGAGCCACTGGGTCAGGATCAGCCAGGCCGGGCGCAGGAGCAGCACCACGCCGACGGACACGGCGACGGCGATGACGATCGTCGACGTCTCGTACTGGCGCAGGCCCCGCATGACGGCGGGGAGCTGCTGGCCGATCAGCAGGAAGACGAAGCCTTCGAGGAGGAAGTCGACGAGCCGCCACACGGCGTTGGTCTGGAGGCGGGCGGCTCCGGAGCCGAACTGCGGCGTCTGGTGGCCGACGATCAGGCCGGCGACCACCACTGCGAGTACGCCGGAGACGTGCAGCGCCTCGCCCAGCAGGTACGCCACGAACGGTGTCGCGAGCGAGATCGCGTTGGACAGCAGCGGGTCCGCGGTGAGCGGGCGGACCAGCCGTTTCGCCCGGGCGACGACCACGCCCACCGCGATGCCGCCGGCCGCCGCCAGCACGAACTGCCCGATCGCGGCGGGGAACGAGAAGGTGCCGCCCACGGCGGCGGCCACCGCGACGCTGAGCATGGTCAGCGCGGTGGCGTCGTTCAGCAGCCCTTCGCCCTGGATGATCGTGACCATCTTCGGTGGCAGGTTGACCCGGCGGCCCACGGCCAGGGCGGCGACCGGGTCGGGCGGGGCGATCGCGGCGCCGACAGCGATGCCTGCGGCCAGCGTCGCGCCTGCCACGAACAGGTGGAATCCGACGCCCACGAGCAGTCCGGTGAGGAGCACCAGCACCACGGAGAGGCTGACCACGATCCGCAGGTTGCGGCGGATGTCCAGCAGTGAGGAGTCGAGCGCGGCGCTGTAGAGCAGCGGCGGCAGCACGACCATGAGCACGAGGTCGGGGTCGAGGCCGACGTTGGGGCCGGGGAGCAGCGCGTACGCGATGCCGATGAGTGGCAGCAGCGCGGCTGCCGGTAGGCCGGTCCGGGAGGCCACCCACCGCACGGCGATGACGACCGCGACGGCGGCGAGCACGAACAGCAGTGTCGAATGGGTGCTCACCCCGACCGACAGTACCCGCGCCGAGATCATCATGCGACGCGGACGGTGTCGTCAACCGAGGGTTGACGATCCAGGATCGTCAACCTATGGTTGACGCATGGAGGAGACCGAACCGCTCAAGATGACCCAGCCGGTACGACTCGACGACCTCATCGACGGCATCAAGAAGGCACACACCGACGCGCTCGACCAGTTGGCCGGCGCCGTACTCGTCGCCGACCACCTGGGCGACGTGGCCGACCACCTGATCGGGCACTTCGTCGACCAGGCGCGCCGCTCCGGCGCCTCGTGGACGGAGATCGGCCGCAGCATGGGCGTCACCAAGCAGGCCGCCCAGAAGCGTTCCGCCGCCAAGGCGGAGACCGCCGCCGCGCTCGACCCGAACTCCGGGTTCGGCCGCTTCACCCCGCGCGCCCGCAACGTGGTGCTGGCCTCGCAGGAGGAGGCGCGGGCCGCGGGCAACGCCGAGATCACCCCGGGGCACGTCGCGCTCGGGCTGCTCGCCGAGCCGGAAGGGCTGGCCGCCGCGGCGATCACGGCTCGGGGCGTACCCCTGGAGCGGCTGCGGGAGGTCGTCACCGCGACGCTGCCGGCGAAGGCCGACCCGGTCCCGGACCTGATCCCCTACGACGCGCGGGCCAAGAAGGTCCTGGAGCTGACGTTCCGGGAGGCGCTGCGGATGGGGCACAACTACATCGGTACGGAGCACATCCTGCTCGCCCTGCTGGAGGAGGAGGGCGACGACGGCGTGCTGCGCGGCCTCGGCCTGGAGAAGTCCGCGCTGGAGTCGGCGTTCGAGGCGGCGCTCGCCGAGATCACCCGGAAAGGGGCCTGACCCCGCGCCGGGCACGCGTCACGGGGGCGCGTGCCCGGCGTCCGGGTGTCAGTCGGCGGTGGGGAAGCCGTACCGGGCGGCGTGCTCCGGGTCGGCCGGGTCGACCTGGCGGATGCCGGCGTCGGCCAGGCGCTTGTTCACCTCGTCGAGGTGCTCCCGGACCAGCCGGGCCTCCTCCTCGGTGACCCGGCCGCGGTGCGGGCGCCCGGCGTGCTCGATGGTGCCGTAGTCGATCTTCTCGGTGGTGCGGCGGGCCTTCGGCGGCTTGACCCGCTCGGCGGTCCGCAGCAGTTGCGCCATCGGTACGTCGGTCGCCATCGCGTCGAACTCGCTGGCGGTCAGCACCACCCGGCGCGGCTCACCGTGGCCGTGCCGGTCGTGGATCTCCACCACCGCGACGTCGAGCGCCGCGTCGTCGATGCTCTCCACCTCGACCGCGGTGGCGTCCAGCTGCACGGGGCCGGCGACCAGGTCCGGGTGCTCCAGGACGACGACCTTGACCACCTCGTCGTCGGGGCTGAGCACCTGACCGGTGAAGTCGGAGACGTGGATCGTCTTCTTGCCCATGCGCGGAGCTTCTCCTGTCGTAGGCCGGAAATCGGACCACAAGACGCTACCGCACAGGTGTGCGAAGGCCGGTACGCCGCCCGGCCGGTGTGTCGCCGCCCGCCCCTCAGAGTGGCGTGAGGCCACGCCAGGAGGCGGTGCCTGCCGGTTGCGCGTTCAGTTCGGCCCAGGAGAGTCCCCGGTCGCGGGCCTCGCGGTACGCCGGCTGCGCCGGGAACCGTCCGGCGTCGGCGGCGGCCCGCCAGCCGCGCTCCGGGTCCTGCTGGAATCGGTCATTCGGTTCGTGAGGCATGACCACTACCGTCCCAGAGAAACTTGTCCATGTATGAAAATGAATATGACGCAGGGTCGATGCCTTCGGTTCCGTGAAGCGCCGGAGTTCCTGCGGCCGGTGGCGGAGGCAGGAATCGGCGTCCGTCGCTGGCGTGCCGACCCTCTACCCGCCTGCCGCGCGTCTCAACCCCGGCGCGATCGCGGAATTCGGCGGACACGGGCGCGGCGTCCCGGCGTACCATGATCACGTGCTCGACCGGCGGGTCTTCCTTCATCTGGCGACCTGGTTGGGGCAGTGGCCGGCGGGCCCCGGGCTGCACGTGGTCCGGTCCCACCGCCGCGCCCGCCCGGCCTGGGACGGGCGGCTGCGCCCGGCCGTCGCGGTGACGGCGGGCGGCAGCACCGTCCTCTCCGTGGCCGCCGACCGGGTCGAGGCGGTCCGGACGCTGGTACGCGACCGGCCGCTCGGGGAGTGGCTGCCCGACCTGCCGGGCGCGGTCGGCACGCCCGAGTTCGTCGCGCACACCTCGGTCTTCCGCTGGTGCACCGACCCGGCGCCGCTGCCCGAGGTGGGGGAGTGGGTGCCGCCCACGCTGCCCGGGCTGCCGCCGTGGCTGCGGCTGTTCGACAGGGAGGTGCTCGTGGTCCGGGGCGCCGACGGCGCGTACCGGGCCGGCGTGGGGATCAAGCGGCACGACGCGTACGGGCACGAGCTGGCGGTGGGCACGGTGCCGACGGCGCGCGGGCGTGGCCTGGCCCGGCGGCTGGTCGCGCAGGCGGCCCGCCGGGTGCTCGACGAGGGGGCGATCCCCACCTACCTGCACGACCCGGGCAACGCGGCGTCCGGCCGGGTGGCCGAGGCGGCCGGGTTCCCGGATCGCGGCCTCACCGCGTTCGGCGTCTTCCCCCGCTGAGCCGGTCCGGATTCCCGGCCTGGCGCGGACCGTGGATCCCGGGCCGGATCCACGGTCCGCTGCTCTCCCCCAGGCCCCGACAGCGGTAACGCTATGTGTTAGTGCCTGTGGTCAACAAGGGGTGTGCCACTGTCCGGTTACGGACTCTCACCTGCGCAATCGCTGGCAGACGCGGCAGTGAGATCAGTGACGCAGCGTGTGGATCAGGGCGAGCGCCTGACGGGTGACGGGCCGCAGTACGCGCAGCCGGGACAGCCCCACCAGCCGGTCCACGAGCGGCACCACGCCGTCGATGAGCTGCCGGGTCTTGACCTGCCCCGCCGAGCGGTCGTGCACCCAGTAGAGCACCACCCCCATGTAGCCGAGCCAGAGCAGCTCGGGCAGTGCCTCGCGCAGCTCCTCGTCGAGCTTGACGGTGGACCCGGTGAGCGCCTCGCGGAACAGCGCGACGGACATGTCCCGGGGCTCCGACGACTCGGCGGAGAACGGGCTCAGCGGCGAGGTCGGCTCGGCCGCCGTCTTGAAGAAGGCGCCAGCGAACGCGTGGTACGGGCTCAGCACGTCGATGCCCGCGTGCAGCACCCCGGCCAGTCGCGGGCCGAAGTCCCGCTCGCGGGCGAGCACCGGGCCGGCTGCCTTCCGGTGCTCGCGCTGGGTGTCCGCGTAGAACTCCTGGACCAGGTGCTCCTTGGAGCCGAAGTAGTAGTAGGCGTTGCCCACCGCCACACCCGCCTCCTGGGCGACCGCGCGCATCGTCGTTCGGGCGTATCCGCGCTCGCGGAACAGCCGCATCGCGGTGTCCAGGATCAGCTGGCGGGTCTGCTCACCCCGGGGCGTCGACCCGCCCGGGCCACCCGCAGCCGTCGTCGGCGCACTCTGCTCGGTCATCGTCGTCACCGTATCCCGGTTCCCGGATCCGCTCGCGGACCGCGGAGGCCGCCGCCACCACCTTGCGGGCCAGCGGCAGCAGGTGTGGACGGGCCAGCCGCTCGGCCGTACCGCGATGCTCGCTGAGCGCCCAGAGGCAGGCGAACCAGGCGCCGTCGCCGCGGTAGACCGCGCCGGTGTCGGCCACCACCGTCAGGTCGCGCAACGTCGCGTCGTGGTCCAGCCCGGGAAAGCGCCGCCGGGCCTCGGCGGAACCGGCCGGCACGAACTCCAGCGGTACGAGCTGGGCGCGCGAGGCGAGCCAGCGTCGGGCGGCCCGGCACATCGGGCAGTCCGCGTCGAACAGGACGGTGAACCCGCGGATCCCACCGGCCCCGTGCCCGGTGGGATCCTGCGGGTGCCCGCCCGGGGCGGACGTCACCGGGCCGGCGGGTTCGGCCCCGCCGGTACCGGTCCGCCCTGCGGCGGGAGCATGCTGACCGGCGGCAGCGGCGGGTGGGTGGCCTGCTGCCGCAGGCGGCCGCGCCGGTAGCGGCCGAGCGCGAAGACGTTGAAGAAGTGCAGCGCGCCGAGCACCAGCAGGACGAATCCCACCTTCATGGAGAGCTGCTCCAGCGCCTGGCTGGTGTCGCCGACCGGACCGGACTCCTTCATCGCCACCGTGACGTAGCCGAGGTTGAGCAGGTAGAAGCCGACCACCAGCAGGCTGTTGACGGCCTCGGCCAGCCGGCTGTCGGCGAACACGTCCTGCAGGAACACCAGTCCGTTGCGGGACAGTGCCCGTGCCACCCAGACGGTGAGGCCGATGCTCACCGTCAGGTAGGCCAGGTACATCCAGACCTTCACGTCCATCCCCGTAGCCCTTCTTGAACGTGTTCAAATCGCTGACGCCCTGAGCGTACGACAGATTTTGAACGTGTTCAAGACGGCGGCCCGCCGCCCTTCCGGGCAGCGGGCCGCGTGGGGTGCGGGTCAGGCGGTCAGGCCGAGCGCGTCGGCGGCGGCACGGCCGTTGGCGTGACTGGCGCCGTGGGTGGCGACGAACGCGCGTGCGCCCGCCGGCCGCCACGCGCCCGGCCAGCCCATCTCGACCACAGTCACCTGATGCGTGGCGGCCAGCGCCTCGACCAGCTCACGCGCGCCGGGCAGCCGGTGCAGGTGCCGCCCGACCAGCACGACCGGCCGGTCCCCGGCGAGCCGCCGCACCTGCTCCGGGTCGGTCTCGCCCGCCACCGCGCGAGCCTGCTCGACCCCGGCGGCCAGGTGCGGGCCGAGCCCCCACGGCACCCGCCCCTCGGCGATGGTGGAGGGAGCGTGCACCTGCACCACCAGCGGCGCGGTGTCGCGGACGAGGTCGCCCTCCACGCGTACCGCCCGCAGCGCGGCGGCGTAGCCGAGGCCGTCGGCGGCGGGCGGCGGGGCGTCGGCGGGGCCGGTGGCGGCGGCGAGCGCGGCGGTCCGGCCGGCCGCCTCCTCGACCCGCTCGCGCGCCAGCCGGCCGTCGGCCATCGCCGCGACGATCTCCGCGGCGACCGACTCGACCAGCTCGGCGTCCACCCGGGCGCCGATGCAGAGCAGGTCCGCGCCGGCGGCCAGGGCCCGGACCGCGCCCGCGCCGACCCCGCCGGCAGCGAGCACCGCGCCCTTCATCTCCAGCGCGTCGGTGATCACCGCGCCGGTGAAGCCGTACTCGACGCGCAGCAGGTCGTGCAGGACCGCGCGGCTGAACGTGGCCGGGCCGTCGCCGGTCAGCGCCGGCACCCGGATGTGCGCGGTCATCACCGCGCGGACGCCCGCGTCGACCACGGCGGCGAACGGCGGCAGGTCGCGTTCCCGCAGGACGGCCGGCGGTACGTCGACAGTGGGCAGCTCGTGGTGGGAGTCCGCGACTGTGGCGCCGTGCCCGGGGAAGTGCTTGGCGCAGGCGGCCACACCGGTCGACTGGAGGCCGGCGACGGCGGCGGCCGAGTGGACGGCGACCCGCTTCGGGTCCGCCCCGAACGAGCGGGTGCCGATCACCGGGTTCTCGTCGGCGGTGTTCACGTCGACGGTGGGGGCGAGGTCGACGGTGATGCCGAGCGCGGCCAGCTCCCCGCCGATCGCCGCGTACACCCGGCGGGTCAGGTCGGGGTCGTCCACCGCGCCGAGCGCGGCGTTCCCGGGGTACGGGCTGCCGGTGGCGTGCGCCAGCCGGGTGACGTCGCCGCCCTCCTCGTCGATCGCGACGATCACGTCGGGGCGGCCGGCGCGCAGCGCCGCCGTGGACGCCGCCACCTGGGCCGGGTCGTGGATGTTGGTGCCGAACAGGGTGTGCCCGGCGAGCCCGTCGGCGAGCAGGTCGACCGCCCAGTCCGGCGGGACCGGTCCCGGGTACGCGGCCAGCAGCGTGCCCAGCGCGAGCCGGCGCAGTCCTGGATCCAGACCCACGAGTATCCCCTTTCCCTGCCGGGTCGTCCGACCTCCGCGGAAGGGGGTGGCCGATACGCTAACGGGCGCCCCTCGGCAGGCGTTTTGTGGTTAGAAAACTTTACTGAAAATTGAGGACGTTGGCATGAGTGCGACCCGGCTGCCCGGCACCCCCCGACTCCTGCGGGCGCTCAACGATCGTGCGGCGCTGGAGCTGCTGCTCGAACGCGGCCCACTGACCCGGGCCCGGATCGGTGAGCTGACCGGGCTGTCCAAGGTCACCGCGTCCCAGCTCGTCGAGCGGCTGGAGGAACGCGGCCTGGTCGCCCGGGTCGGCGAGCAGGCCGGCGGGCGGGGCCCGAACGCCCAGCTCTACGCCGTCCGGCCGAGCAGCGCGTACGTGGTGGGCGTGGAGGTGGGCGCGGAACGGGTGGTCGCCGCCTGCGCCGACATCACCGGCGCGGTGGCCGGCCGGGTCGAGCAGTCCACCAAGGACACCGACGACCCGGTCGGCGTGGTGCACAACGCCGTGGTCCAGGCGGCGGCCAGCGCCGGTGCGGAGCTGTCCGCCGTCCGGCGCGTCGTGCTCGGCACCCCCGGCCTGGTCGACCCGCAGACCGGCGACATCACGTTCGCGTTCAACCTGCCGCGCTGGCACAGCGGCCTGCTCGCCGCGCTGCGCGAGGACCTGGACACCCCCGTCGTGTTCGAGAACGACGTGAACCTCGCCGCGGTGGCCGAGGCGCAGTCCGGCGCGGCCCGTGGCACCGCCGACTTCGTGCTGGTCTGGGTGGACGCGGGCGTCGGCCTGGCCATCATGCTGGGTGGCCGGCTGCACCACGGCAGCAGCGGCGCGGCCGGCGAGATCGGTTACCTGCCGGTGCCCGGCGCGCCCATCCCGCGCGACGTGTCCAAGCGGGCCAAGCCGGCGTTCCAGCAGCTCGTCGGCGCCGACGCGGTACGCGCGGTGGCCGCCGAGCACGGTT